>JBQCFV010000360.1:0-4341 GCA_051958695.1 Chitinophaga sp.
CGCATCCCCATGGGGAAAGTGGAAACGCTTCTCAATTTCGACCTTAGCCCCGCGCAGGAAAAAGCGTTCGCCGAAGTAAAAGCGAGCATTGCGGAAAAACAGGTGACGTTGCTGCATGGCGTTACGTCCAGCGGCAAAACGCAGATCTATGTAAAGCTGATGGAAGAGGCTTTGCAAAACGGGAAACAGGTATTGTACCTGCTGCCCGAGATCGCGCTCACCGCGCAGATCATCCGGCGTTTGCAAAAACATTTCGGCGGGCAGATCGGCATTTACCATTCGCGCTTTTCCAACAATGAAAGGGTGGAGATATGGAACAAGGTGAAGAACGGCGAGATCCGCATCGTGCTGGGCGCGCGTAGCAGCCTCTTGCTGCCCTTCCGCGACCTCGGTCTCATCATCCCCGACGAAGAGCACGACGCTTCATTCAAGCAGCAGGAACCCGCGCCCCGCTATCACGCCCGCGACGCGGCCATTTATTACGCGAGCCTCTTTCAGGCCAAAGTGCTGATGGGTTCGGCTACGCCCGCGCTGGAAAGCTATTACAACGCGAAGCAGGGCAAATACGGGCTGGTAGAGCTGCACGAACGTTTTGGCGGCGTCCCCATGCCGCAGATCGAGATCGTGGACCTGAAAAAAGAGGTGGCGCTGAAAGAAGTGGTGCACAACTTTACGTCCGTGCTGCGAAAGGAAATACACCAGGCGCTGGATGCGCAAAAACAGGTGATCCTGTTCCAGAACCGCCGCGGCTACGCGCCTTTCCTGCTATGCACCACCTGCGGCTGGATACCCAACTGCAAACAGTGCGACGTATCGCTCACCTATCATAAACACCAGGATAAACTGAGCTGTCACTATTGCGGCACGCGTTATCCTTACATATACACCTGCGCCGCCTGCGGCAGCCAAACGCTGGTGCCGAAAAATTTCGGAACGGAAAAGATCGAGGAAGATCTGCAGGAAATGTTCCCCACCGCCCGCATCGCGCGCATGGACATGGACGCGATACGCAATAAGGACAGTCATAACAAAATGATCCAGCTGCTGGAGCAGCGCGAGATAGACATTCTCGTAGGCACACAGATGGTGGTGAAAGGGCTGGATTTCGAGAACGTGAACCTGGTAGGCATATTGAGCGCGGACAGCCTGCTGAGCTACCCCGATTTCCGGGTGAACGAGCGCGCCTTCCAGCTGATGGAGCAGGTGAGCGGCCGCGCCGGCCGGAAAGACGGGCAGGGGAAAGTGGTGATACAGGCCAGCAGGGTACAGCATCATATCCTGCAATGCGTTACGGAACATAATTACAAAGCCATGTACGAAGCGGAGATCAGGGAACGGGAGCAATTCGGTTACCCGCCGTTTTTCAGGCTGCTGAAAGTAACGCTCAAACATAAAAAGCAGCAGACGGTGGAACAGGCCGCGCTGGTGCTGTCCAACTGGCTCCGGCCGCAGCTCGGCGCGCAGCTGATAGGCCCCGCGGCGCCGCTGGTGGGCAAAGTACGCGATTATTATCTGCAGGAAATGCTCGTGAAGCTGCCGCGTGATGCCAAAAGGATCGCGCAGGTGAAGGCTATGATGAAAGAATATTTCTCCCAGCTGACGATTGAAAAACAATTCCGCTCGGTGATCATTGTGCCGGATGTGGATTGCGTACAATAGGCAAGGGTTCTTTATATTTGTCTCCTATGAAGGTACAGGAAAACGTTTCACTCCGCCAATACAATACATTCAACCTTGAAGCATCCGCGCGGTACTTCGCCGCATTCCATTCCCGCGAATCGCTGGAAGAAATATTGCGCGACCCGCAGTTCAGGCATACGCCAAAGCTCATCCTGGGCGGCGGCAGCAACATCCTGCTCACAAAAGATTTCGACGGGCTGGTGCTCAAGAACGAGGTGAAGGGCATTCATACCGTCAGCGAGGACGACGATCATGTGTACGTGAAAGCGGGGGCGGGGGAGAACTGGCACCAGTTCGTGATGCATTGTATCGAAAAAGGGTACGCGGGGCTGGAAAACCTTTCGCTCATCCCCGGCAACGTTGGCGCCAGCCCGATGCAGAACATCGGTGCGTACGGCGTGGAGATCAAAGATGTGTTCGAAGAGCTGGAAGCTCTGCATTTGCAGGAGCATTCGCTGGTGTCCTTCAACCGCGAAGCCTGCGCCTTCGGGTATCGCGAAAGCGTATTCAAACGGCAGTACAAAGATCAGTTCGCGATATTGCAGGTGATCTATAAGCTCAATAAAAAACCGGTGCTCAATACCAGCTACGGCGCTATCGAGCAGGAGCTGGAGCGCATGGGCAAAACGGCTTCCGTGCGCGCCATCAGCGAAGCGGTGATCAATATCCGCTCTTCCAAACTTCCCAACCCCGCGGAGATCGGCAATGCGGGCAGCTTTTTCAAGAACCCCGAAGTAACGAAAGAAAAATACGGGGAGCTGAAGCTCGCTTTCCCCCATATCGTCGCTTATCCTTTACCCGGCGATCGTTATAAATTGGCGGCCGGCTGGCTGATCGAACAATGCGGCTGGAAAGGGTTCCGTAACGGCGATGCGGGCGTTCACGCACGGCAGGCGCTGGTGCTGGTAAATTACGGCAATGCCAGGGGCGAGGAGCTTGTTGAATTGTCGTGGCAGGTGGTGGACAGCGTGAAGGAAAAATTCGGCGTAGCGCTCGAGCGCGAAGTGAATATCATTTAACGATGTGGCGGATGATCCTGTCCGCATGTTCCCTTGAATTTTCGATGAACCAGATGTGCGTGTTCATACCGCCGCACACAACGCCAGCCAGGTAAATGCCGGGCATATTGGTTTCCATGGTTTCCGGGTTGTACGTAGGCGCACGCACGGCGTCGGCGGATAAAGTGATGCCCGTTCTTTCCAGGAAATTAAAATCCGGCTGGTAACCGGTGGCGGCGATCACAAAATCGTTCGGTATGGTGACGGGCCCTTCCGGCGTTAGAATGTCCGCTTCCGTTTCGCGGATGCCTGTCAGCGAAGAATGAAAATACGCTTTGATGCTGCCTTCTTTCACGCGGTTCTCGATGTCCGGCTTCACCCAATACTTCACCCTTTTCCCGATCTCGCCTTCGCGTATCACCATCGTTACGTCGGCGCCTTTGCGGTAGGTTTCCAGCGCGGCGTCCACGGAGGAATTGTTCGCGCCGATAACGATCACTTTCTGCGTGGCGTAAAAATGCGGGTCTTTGTAGTAGTGCGTTACTTTTGGCAGATCTTCCCCGGGAATGTTGAGCAGGTTCGGGATGTCGTAAAAACCGGTGGCGATGATGATGTTTTGGGCGGAGTAAATATCCTTGCTGGAAATAACCGTATATCCATTCCCGTTAGGTTTGATGTTCTCCGCTTTTTCAAAGAGGTGGATCTATATGTCCGTTGACAAGGCTACGCGGCGGTAATATTCCAGCGCCTCGGGCCGTGTGGGTTTCGCGTTGTTGGATACGAAGGGAATGCCGCCGATCTCCAGCCGTTCGCTGGTGGAGAAAAAGGTCATGTTGAGAGGATAGCGGTACAGCGAGTTTACAAGACAGCCTTTTTCGAGAATAAGATAGTCCAGTCCTTCCTTTTGCGCCGCCAGCGCGCATGCCAGCCCAATCGGCCCTCCGCCGATGATGATTAACGGTACCTGCTTTGCCATGCCGCTAATTTACACGAATTTTTCCAACCGGTCCAGCAGGCGGAACAGCAGGGCGCGCGTGGCTTCGGCGTAATGCAGCCCGCTTCGCAGCTCTTCCGCGTTCTGCACCCATTCCGCTTTCACCAGCTCGTGCCTGCAGGCGGCGATCATGCCTTCTATCGCGGCCGGCGTCATTTCAAGATGGAACTGCAAACCGTATACCCGGTCGCCAAAGCGGTACGCCTGGTTTTTGCAGGCGGCAGATTCCCCCAGCCGCACCGCGCCTTCGGGCAGATGGAACGTATCGCCGTGCCAGTGGCATACCACCAGTTCGCCGTCATGCAGTTCAGGCTGAAACCGCACCGGGAACCAGCCGATCTCCTGCTGTTCATTCGGGTAAACCTTTGCTCCAAGTACATCAGCGAGCAACTGCGAGCCAAGACAAACGCCCAGCATCGGCTTGCCCGCCCGGATGCTTTGCAGTATAAATTCTTTTTCATCCCGCAGCCAGGGATAACCGGCATCGTCATAAACGCCCATAGGGCCGCCCATGATCACGAGCATGTCAAAATCGTGCTGCTGCGGGAGGGTGTCAGATTCGTAAAAGCGTGTGGCCGTTAGCGTATGATGGTGTTGTATTGCCCAATCTTCAATGGCGGCGGGGCCTTCGAAGGGGACGTGCTGGAGATAGTGTATGCGCATGTCAGT
>JBQCFV010000361.1:0-14604 GCA_051958695.1 Chitinophaga sp.
ATCATTATCCAGCAGCACGAGGTCGCCAAGTTCATCTGCCGCAAATTCTACCAGTTCTTCATCTATTACGAAATAGACCAGACCGCGGAAGACAACGTGATCACGCCGCTGGCGGACATTTTTAGAAATAACAACTACGAAATAAAACCGCTGCTCGACGCGCTGCTGAAAAGCGAACACTTCTACGATCCGCTGAACATGAGCTGTCTTATCAAAAGCCCGGTAGACTTTACCGTCGGCCTTTGCCGCGAGTTCGGCGTACAGTTCGCTCCGGCAACGGATTACGCGCAGGCATACCCGCAATGGCGCGCCTTGCAGCTCGCTGCCGCCACGCAGCAGCAGAATATCGGCGATCCTCCCGGCGTATCCGGATGGGACGCGTATTATCTCGCGCCCCAGTTCCATGAACTATGGATCAATACCGACACGCTGCCCAAACGCACGGCGATGGCGGACAGGCTGATCTCTACCGGTTACTCCTCCGGCGGCGCTACACTACAGATAGACCCGCTGGTATTTACGGAACAGCTGCCGGACCCTTCCGATCCCGTAGCGCTCATCGACGACGCGCTCAGCATCCTGTACCGCATGGGGCTTTCCGAAGCCATGAAAACCTATCTCAAAAACAATATCCTGTTGAAAGGCCAGGAGCAGGACTATTACTGGACGACAGCCTGGAATGCCTACAAAGCGGCCCCCAACGATGCGATGGCCCGCGGGCTGGTGGTGAGCATGCTCAAAGACCTTTACCACTCCATCATGAACCTGTCCGAATACCACCTCGCCTGATCAATATTGAAAACCTAACCGGGAGACGATCCGGTCTTTAAAAAAAACTTACGGATGAAACGTAGAGACTTCCTTAAATATACCGCGCCGGCCGCCATACTGCCGTCTTTCATCAACGGCTTCGCCGTAAAGGCATTCGGCGCGTCGCCTTTGCTGGCCGCGTTGGAATCCACCGCCACGGACAACGATCACGTGCTGGTGATGATCCAGCTGAACGGCGGGAACGACGGGCTGAACATGGTGATACCGCTGGACCAGTACGACAAGTACCAGGCCGCGCGTACCAACATCGCCATCCCGACCGGCAACGTGCTGAAGCTCGCGGGGCAGACCAAAACCGGTTTGCATCCCGCCATGACCGGCCTGCGCGATATGTACAACGAAGGCCACGTAAGCATCATACATAGCGTGGGTTATCCTTCGCCGAACTTTTCGCACTTCCGCGCTACCGACATCTGGCTCACCGGTTCCGACGCCAACACCGTGCTGCCCACGGGCTGGGGAGGCCGTTATCTCGACACCGAATATCCCGGCTACCCTGACGCTTACCCCAACGCAGATATGCCGGACCCGCTTGCCATCCAGATCGGCTCCATCGTATCGCCCGCATTCGTAGGCAACGGCGGCAACATGGGCATGGCCGTAACCAGCGCCACCGATTTTTACGATCTCATCGAAGGGCGCGAGCAGGATGTGCCCAATACCCGCGCGGGGAAAGAGCTGAAATATATCCGGCTGATACAGAAACAGACGAACCGCTTTGCGGACACGATCAAGGAAGCCGCGTCCAAAGTGACCAACCAGCGCACTTACCCCGCCAACAATTATCTCGGCGAACAGCTGAAGATCGTAGCCCGCCTGGTGGGCGGCGGTCTAAAAACAAGGCTGTACATGGTGAGCATCGGCGGCTTTGATACGCACGCCAGCCAGGTGAACAGCGGGGACACCACCACCGGTCATCACGCGCACCTGCTGCAGCAGATATCCGAGGCCGTGAGAACGTTCACCGAAGACCTGCGCGATATGAAAAAATCGCAGCGCGTGGTAGGCATGACCTTCTCCGAATTTGGCCGCCGCATCAAATCGAACGGCAGCATGGGCACGGACCACGGCGCATCCGACCCGATGATCATCTTTGGCGATTACGTGAACCAGCAGGTGCTGGGCAACACGCCCACCATGCCCGACGCTGCGTCCGCGATCGACAACATTCCCATGCAGTACGACTTCCGTTCCGTATATGCGTCACTGTTAGAACAATGGTTCTGCGTGCAACCGGCCGATCTCAATAAGATCATGCTGAACAACTACCAGAGCCTGCCGCTCATCAACGGTCTCGCTTGCAGCGTGGTAACAGGCGTGCCCGGCGTGAACGATGACGATGTGCTCGTGACCAACTATCCCAATCCCTTCCAGCATAAAACCGTTATTTCCTACAAATCCCGCGGCGGGCATACCATGCTCCAGGTGTTCGACACGATGGGCCGCCTGGTGGCCACGCTGGCGGACAGGGTGCATGTGGCGGGCAACTATACCCTCGACTACGAAACAGACCTTCCTGCGGGCGTCTATTACATCCGTTTGCAGAACGGCGCCGTGCAGCAGGTGCGCACCATGCTGAAAGTGCGTTAACGCTCCGTTACCGCTGGTGTATTCTTCCTGCAACGATGTTGCATTCTTCGGCTTTTTCTTATCTTTGTCCCTATAACCGGTAAAGTGAGAAAGCTGATCCAATCCATAAATGCTGTTTTCCTGCTGGGCGTGTTCTGTTTATACATTACGCCCAGGGACTATGTGCATCACTTCACCGGTCATGAGGATACGATCGACGAAGTGGTGGCAGCCGCTTATAATGCGCCCGCCGGGCCGGAGCTTTCTCCCGCGCACCGTCACTGCGAATGGCTCAACTGGGTGGTAGACGCTTATCTTCCCGGCCACCAGACGCATCTTCCTGCAATCGCGATCTCCTATGCGGACCCCGTTCAGGGCTTGCCTGCTTATATCTTTTCTTCCCCCGCTTACTTCTTTTCGCTGCGAGCGCCCCCGCATGCCTGTTAGCAGACCCATTTCCATTTAATTATTTGCGGCCATAGCGATGCGCTATTGCCGGTGACGTATTGATTTATACAGGATGATAAAAATACTCGCGTTTGCGGGCGTGCTGCTGTTGCTGGCAGGCACGGCCGGCGCACAATGCACCATCCGCCTTAGCGGACCGGTAACGGACAGCCAGACGAAACAGGCGCTTTCCGGCGCCACCATCATAGTGAAAGAAACCGGCGCCGCGGTAAAAAGCTCGGACAACGGCACGTACGTGATAGACGGGCTCTGTCCCGGTTTTTATACCCTGCGCGTGAGCCACATCGGCTGTTTGCCGCTGGAGCTGAGCTGGCAGGTAAGCGCGGACGAACGGAGGAACATCACGCTTCCGCATAGCGTTACGCAATTGCAGGAAGTGGCCGTTACCGGCCATGCCGCCCAGGACGTGACCACCGCGCAGGTGGAATCGCTCAGCGGTCATGCGCTGGACCAGACGCGCGGCCTCACGCTCGGCGAAGCGCTGAAAAAAGTGAACGGCGTAACCTCCATGACCACCGGGCCGAACGTGTCCAAACCCGTGATCAACGGGCTGCATAGCAACCGCGTGCTGATCCTCAACAACGGCATCCGGCAGGAAGGCCAGCAGTGGGGCTCGGAACACGCGCCGGAAGTAGACCCTTTCCTCGCCAGTAAAATGGTGGTGATAAAAGGCGCCAACGCATTGCGTTATGGCGGCGACGCCATCGGCGGCGTGGTGCTGGTGGAGCCGAAAGCCCTGCCCGTAAAACCGGGCCTGGCAGGCGAGATCAACCTCGCGGGATTTTCGAACAACCGCCTCGGCGCGCTCTCCGCGATCGTGGAGCAGCAGGTGCCCGCAGTGCCGGGGCTCAGCTGGCGCTTGCAGGGAACGGTGCGCAAAGGCGGCAACACCCGCACGCCGGATTACTGGCTGGACAATACCGGCGTGGAAGAATACAATTTCTCCGCCGCCGCCGGATGGAAAAAACCAAAGTACGGCGTGGAATTGTTCTACAGCCAGTTCAATACCAACCTCGGCGTGTTCGAAGGGTCGCACATCGGCAACCGCACCGACCTGGAGCAACTGATCAACCAGCAGAAACCTTTACCCGAATACACGGAAGGTTTCAGCTACGACATCGAAAGACCGTACCAGCACGTGGAGCATGAGCTGTTTAAAGTAAAAGGATTTGTAAGCACCGGGAAAGCCGGCAAGCTCAATCTTACTTTCGCGCGGCAGTTCAATTACCGTGATGAGCTGGACAGGAACTCCGCTTTGTCCGTGAACCAGATGAACCTGAACCTCACCACCTGGACGGGCGACCTGGTATGGGACCACAACAGCTGGCATGGCCTGCGCGGCACCGTAGGCGTGAGTTACATGTATCAGGAAAACAGCTACAAACGCCGCCTGTTCATCCCGAACTACGAAAGCCTGCAATACGGCGCGTTCTGGACGGAGAAATGGGAAAGCAACAATTCGAAATGGCTGCTCGAAGGCGGCATCCGCTACGACCGCAAGGATTATTTTAACCTTGGCGACAACACCGGCGACGTCAGCTATCCCGAACAGAACTACACCGGCTTTTCCGGCTCGCTGGGCGCGCAGTACCGCGTCAGCGATCATTTTCATGTATCGGTAAACGCGGCGCGCGCATGGCGGCCTGCGGCGGTGAACGAGCTGTATGCGTCCGGTCTTCACCATGGCGCGGCGGTAATGGAGCAGGGCGATCCGTTCCTGGAAGGGGAAACCGCGTCCAAGCTCAACGCCGCTTTTCATTATGATCTATCGGACAAGCTGGAAGCAGACGTGAATTTCTACTACAATCACATCCGGAATTTCATCTACCTGCAACCTACGGACAGCATCGTGGTCACCATCCGCGGCGCGTTCCCGTTCACCTATTACCGGCAGTCCGACGTAAACATGAAAGGCATGGACGCGCAGCTTCGCTGGCAGTTCCTTCCCAAATGGCAGCTTACCACCAAAGCTTCTATCCTGCGGGCATACAACGAATCGGAGAACGATTGGCTTATCAGCATGCCGTCAGACAGGTTTGAGCACGAGCTGAGCTTTTTCCCCGGCAACACCGATCGGATGAAGGACAATTATATTTCCGTCAGCCTCAGCAACGTGCTGAAACAAACGCGCATCCCCGCCAATCCCGAAAACAAAAACGATCCGCGCGGGCAGGACCTGATGGCGCCGCCTGCCGCATACAACCTCGTTGGGTTGGAAGCGGGAAGCACTTTACGGCTGGGCAAACAGCCGCTATCCGTGATACTCGGCGCCAGCAATATTTTCAACACGCGTTACCGCGATTACCTGAACTTCTTCCGCTACTTCGCGGACGAGCCGGGCACCAACGTTTACCTTAAACTTAAACTGCCGTTGCAATTCGGCAAAAAAGCATTTTAAAAGAACAACATCATGAAGAAATATATCGTATTCAGCGCAGCCGCCGCCACCCTGTTTTTTGCCGCCTGTAAAAAAGAAAAGAACGAAACGCCTACCGAGAACGAGAACGAAGAGATCACCACGGTAAAGCTCACCTTTACGAACGCGGCCGTTCCTACCGAAAAAGTGATCGCCAGCTGGAAAGATCTCGACGGCTCCGGCGGCGCGGCGCCCGTGATCGACAAGATCAACCTGAAAGCCAACACTACTTACACGCTCAGCACCGAAGTGCTGGACGAAACAAAGAATCCGCCCGACAATGTAACGGAAGAGATCGAAGAAGAATCGGTAGAGCACCGTTTGTTCCACCTCTTTTTTCTGAACGCTAACGCACCGGTAACGGATTCGCTGAACACCGCGGCAACCGTTGTGCCGCTGGATAAAGACCCGAACAACCTCCCGATAGGCCTGGAAGTTTCCGTGGCTACCAAAGGCGCTTTCACCGGCTATTTGCGCATGGTGGTAAGGCATCAGCCCGGTACGAAGGACGGTACTTACCAGCCGGGAAGCACGGACGCGAGCGCGGAGTTCCCGATTGAGATCAAGTAACGGAGACGTATATATGCAAAGTGGAAGAGAGCGCTTTTTGAGGCGCTCTCTTTGTTTTTGTCTGGAAGGGAGTATTGGAGTGTTTTGGGAAAATGAAAGGAGCACCCCGGAAGATGCTCCTCTCTTTTAAAAACAGCATGATGAAACGCTAATGCTCCTCCGCCGCCAATCCTTCCTGGTCACCAACTACCAGCAATTTAAACGGCTTCCCGCCAACGTTCGCGCTGCCGGTTTCTTTCAAATGAGATGTGCTGAACATTTTCACCCTGCCGTTTGCAGGGTCGGTCACGTACACCGTTTTTTTCGATACGGCGAAGGACGGCATCGCCTCGGCTGCCGCACCATCGGGGATCGCCGTCATGATCTGGCCTTCGGTTTTGAGTTGTGCCGTAACGGCATCGAATACTTTCAGCCGGCCGCTTTTCAGCAATACGTACAGGTATTTTCCCTGCGTGTCCAGTACATATTGCACAATGTCCTGCTTGCTGTTTTCCAGCAACGGCGTGATCTGCGAATTGGCGGGGTCGATCTTGTAAAGGCCAAGCGCGGCAGTGTACCCGAAAAAGTGGGGCAGTCCTTTGCGGCCGAGGATCGTGCCGAACCAGTTCGTGCCGAAACTTTCGGGGTATTGAACCAGTGATTGTTCCCCGCCTGCATGCACGAGCAGGATGCCGTCCTGGCTGCCGAAGGCCGCCAGCTTGCCGTTCCCGGCATCGCCGTGAATGCCTTTGGTGACGATGTCCGCTTCGTGTAAAGTAGCGCCAAAGCGGTCGATGATCTTTACTTTCTCCGGAAGCGTGCCGCTCGCGGAACCGTCTTTTTGTGTTACCGCGATGGTATGGTCGTCAAAGATCACCATCGCGCCGTGATGCGCCGCCGCAACCGGCAATACCCTGGCTTCGCCTTCTTCCAGGTCGCTGTCTTTAAACAAGCTCAGGCTGCCCGCGCCATCGTTAAAAAACACGTTCAGTCCTTCATGCGCAAAGAAATGGGTGGGACCGGGCTGCGTAAGCCGTACGGGCGACATTTCCTGCGGGTGAATGTGCAGGTGCCCGCCATGCGCTTCGATGCCGGTGTTGAAAAACTCCACGAGGTTTTCCGCGCGGCTCACGATAGCTGCGAACTGTCCCGTGCTGGTAGCGTACAATGACGGCTTCGGCGTTTGCACCGGGTATACCGTTGTTTTCTTCGAAACGGGTTCCAGCACGGTGATCTGGGCCTTCTCCGCATCGGTGATCACCAGCCGCAGGTAGTCCGCCTCCGGCTTTTCGGGCGCTGCGGGATGGTCGTTCTTTTTACATGCTGCCAGCAATACCATAGCAAGCGTGGCAATAGTCAGGATTCTCTTCATAAAGGTGTTTTAAAAAGTGCAACAAAGTTGCAAATCTATATAAATGCATCGTTGTTGCAAATAATAAAACCGTTTTTTTATTAAATTAAAACGGATGCTGAGGGTAAACATGTTGGTAGCGCGATGGGCTGCCGTTTATAAGAGGCGGAGTGGGGAGGGAAAGCAGGCCATCGCCGCCCGTATAAAAAAGCAATGAAAGAGTGAGCGGGATCAGATATATTTGTTCGTTGATGAAACTATTAACCGGGAAGCCGGTTTCGACCATATTAAACGTACTAAAGATGATCTGACATACTGCTCAGATTTTGGATGAAAAGCAAAAAGGGCCGTTTTCACGGCCCTTCCTGACAAAATATCTTTAGCGACTTTTAATGTGAATGCCCTGCCGGGTGCGGACGGGAGTGTTCACCATGCTTATGAACTGCATCCGGCAGGCTGGCTGTATCTTCGTCGTAATACACGAAAAAATACAGGTATACCACGCGCGAAATGCGCATCAGCCAAGGCTGCGCCACCAGGAGAATGACGCCGTTAATACCCAGCCACCAGAATATGCTGTTGTCCCAGAAGGAGAGCCCGAAGATCAGCCAGTAGAGGATCAGGGTGAATACGGACAATGCCACGCCCAAAGCATAGCTCACGTAGCCGGTGCCGAACCAGAAGCCCGTTTCCAGCTCGTATTGCTGACCGCATACGGGACAGTTCTTGTGCATGTCCAGTATTTTCGAGAGCCGCCAGTGGAGAACGATCTTATGCAGGAACATGTCGCCCCTGCGGCAGTGCGGGCATTTCATTTTCAGAATGCTCAGGAAATAGTTCGGACGTTTTTTCTTCATGATCTGCAAAGGTACAAATTCCCGGCAGTCGGTCCATGACAGATGTCATGACATGTTTTTAGGTGCGGATCGCCGGTTGAAGCGGAACGGGGATGGACGTGTTGTGCGGAATAGGATGTAGACCGGCCTGAAACCGGGAACGGGCCCATGCGGTCCCGTTCCTGGTAATATTTTGACGCAACGCGATCATGCGACCGGCTGCGCGCTTTCGCTGGTCTTCCTTTCTCCGATCTGCTGCCGCCACATGGCGTAATACAGCCCTTTTTCGTCAAGCAGGGAATGATGGGTGCCGGTTTCCACGATGCGGCCTTTTTCGAGCACGTAAATGCGGTCTGCATGCATGATAGTGCTCAGCCGGTGAGCGATCATCACGGTGATATGCTCTTTGCTGGAAGACACCTGCCTTACGGTTTGGGTGATCTCTTCCTCGGTGATGGAGTCGAGCGCGGAGGTAGCCTCGTCGAACACCAGCAGGCGCGGCTGGCGCAGCAGCGCCCGGGCGATGGACAACCGTTGTTTTTCACCGCCGGAGATCTTGATGCCGCCTTCGCCGATCACGGTGTCGATGCCGTTTTCGGCCCTGGCCAGGAGGCTGTAGGCGGAGGAGCGCTGCAGTGCGTTCATCATATCTTCCTCGGTGGCGCGCGGGTTTACGAACGCGAGGTTTTCGCGGATGGTGCCGGAAAAAAGCTGCGTGTCCTGCGTAACAAAACCGATCTGGTGCCGCAATTCCTCGATGTCGATGCTGGAAGTGTTCAGCCCGTTGTACAGGATGTCTCCCTCACCGGGTTTGTACAGTCCCACCAGCAGCTTTACCAGCGTGGTTTTGCCGCTCCCTGACGGGCCGACGAACGCGATGGTTTCACCCGTTTTGATGGAGAAATAGATATCGTCCAGCGCTTTGTTCATGGCAGTGAGATGTTTGAAGCCCACATGGCTGAAGGTCAGTTCCTGGATAACGGAAAGTTTGGAAGGGTTGGCCGGTGTGGCCTCCACGGGCGTGTTCAGGATGCGGTCGAAATTATTGAGCGACACCTGCGCTTCGCGGTAGGCGATGATGATGTTGCCCAGTTCCTGCAAGGGGCCGAACAGGAAGAAGGAATACAATTGCAGGCTGAAAAGCTGCCCGAGCGTCGCAATATTACCATACACCAGCCACAACAGCAGGAACAGGATGCTGGAACGCAGCAGGTTCACAAAAGTGCCCTGCACAAAAGCGATGCTTCGCACGCTGCGTACCTTTTTCAGTTCCAGCAGCAATATCTTCATCGTGTTGGAGTTGAGCCGGCGGATCTCCTGGTTGGTAAGCCCGAGGCTTTTCACCAGCTCGATATTGCGCAGCGACTCGGTGGTGGCGCCCGCCAGTACGGTCGTTTCCTTCACGATATTTTTCTGTATCGATTTGATCTTTTTGCTCAGCACGTTCATCAGCCAGCCGAGTATCACGCTGCCGCCGAAATATACGAACACGAGGCTCCAGTGCACGTTGTAAGCGAATATCATCACGAACACCACGCCGATGAGGGTAGTGAAAAGGATGTTGATGAACGCGGAAATGAATTTCTCGCTGTCGGTCCGCACCTTTTGCAGCACGGCCAGGGTTTCGCCGGAGCGCTGGTCTTCAAATTCCTGGTAAGGCAGCCGCATGGAATGCCGCAAACCGTCCGTATACATCTGCGCGCCAAGCTTTTGCGTGATGGCGCTCACGAAATAATCCTGGAAGGCTTTGGCGATGCGGCTCACCATGGCCACGCCGATGGAAGCGAGCAGCCATAGCAGCACGCCAACGAGGTACTGGTGCTCGCTGCGGAAAATGAACGGTTTGTCCGACGGCGCATGGGAGGTGGGATGCGATGCGAACAGGTCGACGATCTTCCCGAAGATCAGCGGGTCCAGCAGGGAGAACACCTGGTTGACGGTAGCCAGCAGCAAGGCCAGCGCGATGAGCCATTTATAGTTCCGGAGATATTTTATCAGCAGTTTCATGGGGGCAAAGTTACTGGAAAAAGGGGCTGTAATGATGTTGGAACATTAATTTTAAACTGTACTTATCACGGTATTTACCCTAAAAATTGCGTAATTTAATAGTACACGCCGGAAGATATCCATCAGCATGTTCTGAGCCTGAAAACTGACACTATTCCCCGAACGGCATACGTTACCCGGCCCCGGCGCACCATCACGCAAAAACTCCTGCCGTATGAAAATGTATGATGAAAAACACATTAAGAACGTCGTGCTCATTGGCGCTGCCAAGAGCGGCAAAACCACGCTGGCCGAGGACATGCTGTTCGAGGCCGGCATCATCAGTAAACGCGGCTCCGTGGAGGAGCGCAACACCGTGTCCGACTATCACGAAGTGGAGCATGAAAGAGGCAACTCCGTGTACGCCACCTCGCTGCACACCGAATGGCGCGATTACAAGATCAATATCATCGATACCCCGGGGCTGGAAGATTTTGCGGGGGAAGTGGTATCGTCCATTCGTGTGTGCGATACCGCGGTATTGCTGCTGCATGCCTACAACGGCGTGGAAGTAGGCACGGAGCTGATCTGGGATTACGTGGACCGTTACAACAAACCGACCATCCTGGCCATCAATCACCTCGACCACGAGAATGCCAACTACCAGCAGGTGCTCGAGCAGGCAAAAGGTTTTTTAGGGAATGCCGTTACCGTTATGCAATACCCGGTGAACCAGGGGCCGGGTTTCAACGCCATCATCGACCTGCTGAAAATGACGATGTACCGCTTCCCCGCGGGGGGCGGCAAACCGGAAAAACTTCCCATCCCGGAGGAGGAGCGGGAGCAGGCTGACAGCCTGCATAACGCACTTGTGGAAAAGGCGGCCGAAAACGACGACGCGCTGATGGAACTGTTCTTTGAAAAAGGAAGTCTCGACGAAGATGAGCTGCGGCAGGGCATCAAGATCGGGATGATGAAACACCAGGTGTTCCCCGTGTTTTGCCTTTGCGCCAAAAACAACATGGGCAGCGGCCGGCTGATGGGCTTTATCGACAACGTGGCCCCCTCGGCGATAGAAATGCCGCCCGAACATGCGGAAGACGGCAGGGAAGTGCCCTGCGATCCCGGTGGCCCTACCTGTCTTTTTGTATTCAAAACCCTGCTGGAACCGCATATCGGTAAACTTTCATTCTTTAAAGTAATGAGCGGCGAAATAAAGACCGGGCAGGAGCTTTACAACGAAAAAGGGAACACCACCGAACGGATCAACCAGATGTTCATTACAGACGGAAAGAACCGGCAGCCGGTGGAACGGCTGCGCTCCGGCGACATTGGCTGCACCCTCAAGCTGAAAAACACTTTCACCAATCATACCCTCAACGAAAAAAATTTCACCGCGCAGATCGAGCCGATCCATTTCCCGCCGCCAAAAGTACGCGTAGCCATCGTGGCAAAGAACAAAGGCGACGATGAAAAGCTCGGCGAAGTGCTGGCCGAGATCCATATGGAAGACCCTACCCTCGAGGTTGAATACAACCGCGAGCTGAAGCAGGTGATCCTCCACGGGCAGGGCGAGCTGCATCTTGCCCTCACCAAATGGCGGCTGGAAAACATCTACAACATGCAGGTAGACTACCTTCCCGCGCGCATCCCGTACCGCGAAACCATCCAGAAACCAGCGATGGCGAGCTACCGACACAAAAAACAATCCGGCGGGGCCGGGCAGTTCGGCGAAGTGTACATCAAGATCGAGCCCTGGTACGAAGGCATGCCGCCCGGCAAGGAATGGCCCGTGCGCGATACCGAAGAGATCGCGCTGAACTGGGGCGGCAAGCTGGTGTTCAACAACTGCATCGTGGGCGGCGCCATAGACGCGCGTTTCCTGCCGTCGATCCTCAAAGGCGTGATGGAAAAAATGCAGGAAGGCCCGCTCACCGGCTCGTACGTGCGCGACGTTCGCGTGAGTGTGTACGACGGCAAAATGCATCCTGTCGACAGCAACGACATCTCTTTCAAAATAGCCGGCATGATGGCTTTCCGCGAAGCGTTCCACCAGGCGGCCCCGCAGCTGCTGGAGCCGGTATTCGACCTCGAAGCCACCGCGCCGGATGTAATGATGGGCGACATCATGAGCGAGCTGCAAACGCACCGCAGCGTGATCACGGGAATGGACAGCGGCAGCGCCAGCCAGGTAATAAAAGCGCGCACCCCGCAGGCCGAGCTGGACAAGCTCTACGCCGCGCTCCGCAACGTAACGCAGGGCAAGGCGAAAGTAAAAGCCGTGTTCGCCGAATATGCGCCCGTGCCCGCGGATGTACAGAAGAAGCTGAGCGAAGATTATAAGAAGGTGGAGCAGCAGAACGGGGCGCATTGATTCAATAGTACCGTCCCCAGCTTTCCCTGTCCAGCGTTCTGTACTGGATCGCTTCGGCGATATGGTTCGGCGTAATGTCTCCGGAGCCTTCAATATCCGCGATCGTACGGCTTACTTTGATGATCCTTTCGTATGCGCGGGCGGAGAGCTGCAGCTTCTTCATCGCCTGCGACAGCAGTTCCCTTGCGTTAGGCGGCAGACGGCAATAGTGATGCAGATGTTTGACGGTCATTTGAGCGTTGCAATAAATGTAGGCCGGTCGGGCATCGCCCGGCAGCCCATTGCGATAATGAATTTGGCCGGTCGTTTCACCGGATATTGTCGATGAACTGCCGGAATGCTCACCCGCATCATACGCCCTTTTATTGGCGTCGGTTTGATCATCGCGAAACCTTGCCAGCTGTCTGCTGCGCGCAGCGATCACTCTTTCGCGGATCTGCAGGCTGGTTTCTGCTGGTACCCTGCTCGAAAGAGAAGCGGGATTTACCGGCGTTACTTCGATATGCATATCTATCCTGTCCATCAGTGGACCGGAAACGCGGTTAAGGTATTTTTGCACCATCCCCGGCGGACAGCTGCATTGTTTTTCGGGATGATTGAAATATCCGCAGGGGCATGGGTTCATTGCCGCAATGAGCATAAACGATGCAGGAAATTCTGAAGTGCTTCGTGCGCGCGATACCGTTATTTTTCTCTCTTCCATGGGCTGACGCAGCACTTCGAGCACCGATCTTTTGTATTCGGGCAATTCATCGAGGAATAATACGCCGTTTTGCGCCAATGAAATTTCTCCAGGTTGCGGAATAGGGCCGCCGCCTGCCATCGCCATGTCGCTGATAGTATGATGGGGAGCCCGGAAGGGGCGCGAAGTCACGATGCCAGCGTCTCGTGCCAGCTTACCTGCTACGGAATGTATCCGGGTCGTGTCCAATGCTTCCTGCAGGCTCAATGGGGGCAAGATCGTCGGTACCCGTTGCGCGATCATCGTTTTTCCCGCCCCCCGCGGCCCTATCAGGATAATATTGTGTCCGCCTGCCGCCGCAATTTCCATCGCACGCTTCACCATTCCCTGACCGGATATTTCAGAAAAATCCATGTCTGCGCCAACACTTGCGAAATAAGGCTGCGCCTTTTCAGGGGGTCTTCCTCCCCCCTTCAGAAAACTCAACACCTCCCCGATCCCTTCCATTCCAAACACTTCCAACCCCTCCACAATGGCCGCTTCGCGGGCGTTCTGCACCGGCAGGATGATGCCGCGGAAACCTTCCTTCTTCGCCTACATGGCCATGGGAAGCGCGCCGCGTATGGGCCGCAGGGCGCCGTCCAGCGAAAGCTCGCCCATGATGATATAATCCTGCGGGTCGCGGGTGAAGGTGGCCTGTTTGGAAGCGGCGATGATGCCCAGCGCGATCGGGAGATCGTACGCGGAGCCTGCCTTGCGGATGCCCGCGGGCGCCATGTTCACGACGGTGCGGAGCCGCGGCATCTTGTAACCGATGTTCTTGATCACCGTTTCTATGCGGAACTCGCTTTCTTTTACGGCATTGTCCGGCAGGCCCACCAGGCAAAAACGGGTGCCCTGGCCAACGTTCACTTCGATGGTAATGGTAATAGCTTCCACGCCGTGTATGGCGCTGCCGAAAATTTTGACGAGCATGGGACAAACAATGGTTGTTACTTTCCGAAGATAAGGATTCTTATTGCATGTTTGCGAGCAGCTCTATCACTTTTTCTTTTCTCAGGATCAGGTAACCGATCTTTTCTTTCGCGATGCCGTCTTTCAGGCCGTAGGTGAAATGCAGGTTGTCGTCGATCACTTCGCTCTGGAAATATTTGAAAATGATCTGGTCTTCCCCCTGCAGCTCTTCCGCGATCTCGTACAGGTGGGTGGACAGAATATACAGGCACCGGTGATTGTTCAGCAGCCCGCGGATCACGGCCAGGGAACAGTTTTTGGCATCTTCCACGTTGGTGCCTTTGAACATTTCGTCGATCAGTATGAGCCAGTTTTTTTCATCGCTGATCTTGATGATCGTGTTTTTGATGCGCTGCACTTCGTTGTAGAAATAACTTTCGCCTTTGAAGATGTTGTCCTTCACATCGATGTTGGACAGGATGCCGTGGAAAAAGCTGAGCTTCATCTGCTGCGCCGGCACGCCCATGCCCAGGTGCGCGAGGAACACGGCGATGCCTACCGCCCTGATGAATGTCGTTTTGCCCGCCA
>JBQCFV010000362.1:0-6882 GCA_051958695.1 Chitinophaga sp.
AGCGTCTCGATCCGGCGATCACAAGTGCGCGTCTGCCTTTCATCGAAGGCGACCCCGCTACCGCGCTCAAAAATCCCAACGACATTTTGCTCACCGAAAACATGGCCAGAAGCCTGTTTGGCGATGCCAAAGCCGTAGGGCAGATACTCCGGATAGACAACAAGGAAGATTATATGGTATGCGGTGTGATAAAAGACCTGCCCGCCAATTCATCCTTCACCTTTAAATGGCTGCTGCCCTTTACACGGCTGGTGCAGGAATACGAATGGCTGAAAGACTGGGGCAGCAACGCGCCGCGCACCTACGTACGCCTCGACCCGAAAGCTGATTTCAGCAAGGTGAACGCCCGCGCGAAAGGCATCATCCAACGGAACAATTCCGGCTCCAAAACAGAAGTGTTCCTTTATCCCTTCAAAGACATTTACCTGGAAGGCCAGTTCAGCAGAGGCCAGCTCACCGGCGGGCGCATCGAGTACGTGCGGCTGTTTATCGTGGTGGCCATTTTCGTGCTGCTGATCGCCTGCATCAATTTTATGAACCTTTCGACTGCGCGCGCCATCCAGCGCAGCAAGGAAGTGGGCGTACGGAAAAGCATCGGCGCGGGCCGCTCTTCGCTCATCTCGCAGTTTCTCGGCGAATCTTTCGCGATGGTCTTCATCGCTTCGGCATTGTCTGTATTGCTGGTATGGGTGCTGCTTCCCGCGTTCGAAACGATGGTGAACGTAACGCTGACCGTGAACGTATTCACCTGGTACAACCTGCTGGGGCTTTTTCTCCTGGCCCTGCTCACCGGTTTTGCGGCGGGCAGCTACCCGGCCTTTTATCTTTCTTCCCTCGACCCCGTGGCCACGCTCAAGGGCGGCATGCTGCGGCTGCGCGCAAGCGCCATCTGGCTGAGGAAAGGACTGGTAGTGTTCCAGTTCGTGATCTCCACCGTGCTCATCGTGGCGGCGTTCCTTATCCACCAGCAGATCAAATTCATCAAGAACAGGAACCTCGGTCTGAATAAGGACCAGGTAGTGTATATCCTCAACGAAGACAAGATCCAGCAGAACGAAGACGCGTTCCGCAATGCGCTGGCCGGTTTGCCGGGCATCGTGGCCGTTACTACTTCCGACCAGCTGCCCATCAGCATCGGCAGCAATTTCCAGGGCGTATCATGGCCGGGCAAAGGTGCGGACGAATCGGTGCTGATAGATTACCTCTGGGTAGGGTACGATTTTGAAAAAACGATGCAGCTTGAAATGATCGAAGGGAGAACGTTCTCGTCCGCCTACCCGACCGACCAGCAGGGACTGGTAATTAACGAAACGGCGGCGAAGCTGATGAAGCTGCAAAAGCCGTACGTAGGCAAGCTGCTGACGGTAAACGGCGAGCAGCGGCCCATCATCGGCGTGACAAAAGATTTTTCCAGCCGCCATGTTTCCCGAAAAACCGCGCCCACCCTGCTTCGGTACGCCAGCGGCACCAACCGCTTTGTGCTGGTGCGCGTGGACCCCGGCAATATGGACGCCGCATTGGCAAACCTCCGCTCGGTCTATAAAAAATTCAACCCGGAGTATCCTTTCAGCGTAAAATACCTCGACGAATCTTTTGCAAAAATGTATTCGAGCGAGCAGGTGATCGGCCGCCTGAGCGCCTGCTTTACCACGCTGGCCATCCTCATTGCCTGTCTCGGGCTGTTTGGTCTCGCTACCTTTACCGCGCAGCAGCGCACGAAAGAGATCGGTATCCGCAAAGTGCTGGGCGCCACCATCGCGCAGATACTCGTGCTGCTCAGCAAGGAATTTCTCCGGCTGGTGCTCATCGCCGTGGCCATCGCCATGCCGCTGGCCGCGTATTTTATGCACGACTGGCTGAACAAATTCGCGTATCACGTGGACGTGTCATGGTGGGTATTTGCGCTCACCGCACTGCTGGCCATTACGCTTGCGATGCTCACCGTCAGCTACCAGTCCGTGAAAACCGCGCGGATGAATCCCATTAAATCCCTAAGAACCGAATAATATGCTCAGGAACTATATCAGGATCGCTTTGCGCAATCTTTGGAAAAACAGGTTTATGTCCGCCGTGAACATTCTCGGTCTCAGCGTGGGCATCAGCGCCGCATTGGCGATCTGGATGATCGTGCATTACGATCTTTCGTTCGATCTGTTCCACCAGCACCGCGACCGCATGTACCGCATCGTGGCCGACGTGGACTTTCACGGCATGAAGATCAAAACCTGCGGTGTACCGGTGCCTATGCAGGAAACGTTCCGCAGGCAGACGACCAGCGTGGAGAAGGCCGCTTTTATTTACCAGTACGGGCCGAACGTGAAAGCGGAGGACCGGAAGTTCGGCGTGCAGAAACATATCATTTTCGCAGAGCCGGATTATTTCGACCTGATCGCGTACAAATGGCTGTACGGCTCGCCTGCCGTGCTGAATGCGCCTTTGCAGGTAGTGCTTACCAAAGAGCGGGCGGCGCTGTATTTCCCCGGGAAGCCTTTGCCGGAAGTGATCGGGAAGGAAGTGCGCTACGATGATTCGGTGAGGGTGACGGTAGGCGGCATCGTGGAATCGCTGAAAGGGAGAACGGACTTTACTTTCCAGGAATTTGTATCCATGCCTACGCTGACTTCCGACCGGGGAATGAAAAGCATGCGCGGCTGGGACGCCTGGAATAATTTTAATTCGGCCATCAACGTATTTGTGCTGCTGAAGCCGGGCATAATGCCCGCGAAGGTAAATGCGGAACTGGCGGCCCTGATGAAAGCGCATGAAGACAAAGATTCCAAAAACACTTTTTTTCTGCAGCCGCTCAGCGAGCTGCATTTTGAATCGGACTATGGCGCGTTCGACCAGCGGCAGGCCAATCTGCCCGTGCTGTACAAGCTGGGCGCGCTGGTTGTGTTCCTGCTGCTGCTGGCCGGCATCAATTTCGTGAACATGCAAACTGCGCAGGCGGGCGAAAGAGCAAGGGAGATCGGCATCCGCAAATCGCTGGGCAGCTCGAAAGGGCGGCTGATAGCGCAATTCCTCGGCGAGAGCTTTGTGCTCACTACACTGGCCGCCATCGTGTCGCTGCTGATGCTGCCGGGCATTCTTTCTGCATTCCGCAGTTTTATTCCTCACGGTGTAACCATGGCAATGCTCTGCGAATGGCAGGTATTTTTGTTCGTGCCGGTGTTGGTACTGATCGTCGCGCTGGCGGCGGGCATTTATCCCGCATTCGTGCTCTCCCGTTTTGATGCGGTAACCGTGCTGAAGAACCAGGTGCACGGCATCAAAAGCAAAACGCGGCTGCGGCAGGTACTGACGGTGGCGCAGTTCAGCATCGCGCTGGCGCTCATCATGGCCACGGTGGTGGTGGGGGAACAAACAAAATACGCCTATAAGAAAGATCTCGGTTTTGATAAAGACGCACGTTTTTTCCTGCGCTCCCCGGGTTATCACAATCCTACAGGCGCTTTGAAACCGGCGCTGGAAGCCATTCCTGAAGTGGACGGGTTATGCTTCGGGTATTCCGCTCCTTCCTCAACTTCTACCAGCAGCACGAACATGTCTTTGGGCACGGGCGAAATGGCGGAGAACACGATGGTGGAAGTAAAGAACATCGACGAGAATTATATTCCCTTTTATAACATCAGGCTGATAGCCGGTCGCAACCTGCTGCCGGCGGACACTTCGCGGGAAGTGGTCATCAACGAAAGTTATGCACGCGCGGCGGGTTTTGCCAGACCGGAAGACGCAGTGGGGCAGCTCATCACGATCCGCGATGTGAAGAAGCCCGTTGTGGGCGTGGTGGCGGACTTCCATCCCAAAGGCATGCAGGCGAAAATACCGCCGCTGGCGCTCACCACCGATCCGTACGCGAAAGTTGCGTTGCATGTTTCCCTGCGGAAAAACGCCGATATGCAAAAAACAATGGCCAAAGTAAAGGCCGCGTGGGCAAGCGTTTTCCCGGACGATGAATTTAAACCGGTTTTTATAGACGAATCCGTGGCGAGATTCTACGAAAGCGAAAAACGGCTCGGCGAATTGCTGAGCTGGGCCACCGGCGTGGCGATCTTTATCAGCTGTCTTGGCTTGCTGGGCCTGGCTATTTACGCCACCCGCCAGCGCACCAAAGAGATCGGCATCCGTAAAGTGCTGGGCGCAAGCGTCGCCAGCATCGTAGCGCTGTTCAGCAAAGACGTCGCAAAGCTGGTATGCATCGCGGCCGTAATCGCATCCGGCATTGCCGGGTACGCGATGCACAAATGGCTGGAAAACTTCGCATATCATATCGGCATACCCTGGTGGGTGTTCCCCCTGGCGGCCGTCACGGCGCTTTTGCTGGCATTGCTTACCGTGGCCACGCAGGCGCTGAAAGCGGCGATGGTAAATCCCGTGCGCTCGCTTAAATCCGAATGATCGGCAAAAAAAATTTACATTGATATCATGATCCAACTGCGCAACATTTCCAAACATTACCCCGTGGGGTTCGGCAAACACGAAATTCTAAAGGAGGTGGACCTCGTGATCCACGAAGGCGAGTTCGTGTCCGTGATGGGGCCGTCCGGCTCCGGGAAGTCCACCCTGCTGCACATACTCGGTTTGCTGGAAGAGCCTTCCGGCGGGGAGTACCTTTTCCAGGGCGAGCTGGTGCATAAGATGAACGATAAAAAACGCACCCAGCTTCACCGCGGCGCCATCGGCTTCGTGTTCCAGGCGTATCACCTGATTGACGAGCTGACGGTGTATGAAAATATCGAGACCCCGCTGCTGTACAAGAACGTGCCTTCTTCGGAGCGTAAAAGCCGCGTTGCGGATATCCTTGACCGTTTTAACATCGTTGCGAAAAAAGATCTGTTCCCCAGCCAGCTTTCCGGCGGCCAGCAGCAGCTGGTGGGCGTTGCCCGGGCCATTGTGGCGGAACCCGCCGTGATATTCGCGGACGAGCCAACCGGCAACCTGCATTCAGACCAGGCCCGGCAGATCATGGAGCTGTTCGCGGAGCTGAATAAAAAAGACGGTATCACCATCGTGCAGGTAACCCATTCAGACCTCAACGCCGGCTACGGCAACAGGGTTATCGAGATCATGGACGGAAGGATAAAGTAATCTGTCCGGTATTTTTCCGGAGCTAAAAACTCATCATATGATGTTTTACCTTAAATTCGTATGGCCCGGAGCCATACCTACCAGCAATTTGCCATCTATCAAGTACGGCCGGAAGGTGTCCACTCAATTAATATATTTTTGTCAGGCTATGAAAATGAAGTCCCTTGCAATCGCATCGATACTGGCTTTCCTTTTGTTTGCCAACCCGGTAGCCGCCCAGGAAAGCTGGAGTTACCAGCGTTGCCTGGAGTACGCGCTTTCCCACAACCTCACCCTTCAGCAAAGCGTGCTGCAAAAACGGTTGCAGGAGCTAACGCTGAAGCAGAACAGGCTGTCGCAGCTGCCCACGATCAACGCGGGCGCTAATGCGGGCTACCGCTTCGGCCGTTCCATCGACCCCACTACCAACACCTTCGTTTCGCAAAACCTTTTCAACGCAGGGCTGAACATGAACTTCAGCGCCGACCTGTTCGGATGGTTCACCAAGCAGAACGCCATTGCCGCTTCCAAATACCAGGTGTACGCCGCCAATTACCAGCTTGAAAAAGCGCGGAACGATATAGGCGTGAACGTTGCCAACGCATTTCTCCAGATACTGCTCGCCAACGAACAGGTGAAGATCAGCAAATCGCAGGTGGACCTGAGCATGGCGCAGCTGGACAATACCAAAAAGCTCGTGGCAGCCGGCTCCGTGCCCGAAAGCAACCAGGCCGACCTCGAGGCGCAGCTGGCGCGTGACAGCTCCACGCTGGTAACGGCGGAGAACAACGCCATTCTTGCCGTGCTCACAATGAAAGCCTTGCTGAACCTGGATTTTGCGGTGCCGTTCAAAACCGAGCTGCCGGAAAACATCGCGGCCATCCCGCTGCTGGACCTTGCCGAAACGGACCCTGAAATGGTGTTCAGCGCAGCGCTCGCCAACCAGCCCGGCTACAAGGCGGACGAAGCGATGGTAAAGGCGGCCAACCGTGCGCTCGCCTCCGCGAAAGGCGCGCTCTATCCAAGCCTCAGCCTCGGCGCCGGCGCAGGCACCAACTACGCCAATACGAACTATCAGCAATACGGTCCGCCCATCCCTTACGTGGATACCGCGGGTTATGTGAACGTGAACGGTACGCTGTACCCGGCCCTCCGGCCCGGCACGTTCCACATGAGCAAGCTGACGCCCTTCGGTGAACAGTTCAGCAACAACTTCGGGCAAAACATTGGCATCACCCTCAGCATTCCCATCCTGAACGCATGGCAGCTGCGCGGCAACGTGGAAAGGGCGAAGATCGACCAGCAGGACAAGCTGCTCACGCTCGACATCAACCGCCAGAAGCTGCGCCAGGACATTTATACCGCGCATGCGGACGCTGTAGGCGCGCTGCAGACATACCAGGCAGCCATCAGCACCGAAAGGGCCTCGCAGAAAGCGTACGATTTTGCCACCAAACGTTTTAACGTGGGCCTTATGAACAC
Source organism: Chitinophaga sp. (assembly GCA_051958695.1). GTDB lineage: Bacteria > Bacteroidota > Bacteroidia > Chitinophagales > Chitinophagaceae > Chitinophaga. The sequence continues at coordinate 6,550 of JBQCFV010000362.1, forward strand.
TGTTGAGTACGTGACCACCCAGGCTAACCTTTTCAGGGCGCAGATAGACAAAGTATCCGCCCTGTACGATTATATTTTTAAAATCAAATTACTGGAATTCTACCGCGACCAGCGAATATCGTTGTAGCGTTCCGGGGCACAGAAATACAAAGCGTATATGAAGAAGAAAAAGAAACTGCTCTTCTGGATTATCGGCATCCTCGTGTTGGCGGTAGCCCTTTTCGTTGTTTTCGGGGGTTCCGGTAAAGACGAGGGTATCAAGGTGTCCGTCGATAAAGTTGCCAAGAGGGACATCATAGAGGTGGTTTCCGCCAGCGGGAAAATATTCCCCGA
>JBQCFV010000363.1:0-2358 GCA_051958695.1 Chitinophaga sp.
AACAGGCGGGCGCCAAGGAAGTATACCTCATTCATGAACCGATGGCCGCGGCCCTCGGTATCGGCATAGACGTTGAAGAGCCTGTCGGCAACATGATCATCGATATCGGGGGCGGTACCACCGGTATTTCCGTGATCGCGCTGGCGGGTATCGTGTGCGACCAGAGCATCCGCATCGCGGGCGACGAATTTACGGCGGACATCATGGAAGCCCTCCGCCGTTACCACTCCCTGCTGATCGGTGAAAGAACGGCCGAGCAGATCAAGATCGGCATCGGTTCCGCCCTCAAAGAGCGGGACAATCCGCCGGACGAGATCCCCGTGAACGGGCGCGACCTTGTGACCGGCATCCCCAAGCAGATCATGGTCTCTTACCAGGAAATAGCCGAAGCCCTCGATAAATCCATTTTCAAGATCGAAGAAGCCATCCTGAAGGCGCTGGAAACTACCCCGCCCGAGCTGGCTGCGGACATCTACCGCCGCGGCCTCTACCTCACCGGCGGCGGCGCCCTGCTGCGCGGGCTGGACAAACGGCTCAGCCAGAAGATCAAGCTGCCCGTGCACGTGGCGGACGATCCGCTGCGCGCCGTGGTAAGAGGCACCGGCATTGCCCTGAAACATATCGGCAAGTATCCTTTCCTGATGCAATAAATTTATTCACGCCCCGGCAGGGGTGAAATCCGGAATCCTTAGACTCGTATCCAGTGCGCAATCTGATCATTTTCTTAAGGCGGTATTTTAACTTCTTTCTGTTTCTGCTGCTGGAAGTGATCTGCATTATTTTCGTATTCAGGACCAACAACCACCAGCGCGCGGTATACCTCAACTCCGCCAACAGCGTGAGCGGCAAACTGTATACGAAGTATAACAACGTGCAGTATTATTTCCACCTGAAGGCTACCAACGACAGCCTTGTAGCGGAAAACCAGCGCCTGCACAACGAGCTCGGCACCAGCTTCGACGCCAGGGATTCTTCGGCCCTCATCAAATTCGACACCCTTCGCAAATTCACCAACGATTCCGCCCGCAGGCTGATCAGCACCCAGGTGCGCAAGTTCCTTTACCGCGGCGCCAAAGTGATCAATAATTCCGTGAACCAGGAGATCAACACCATCACCCTGCGCCGCGGCAGCAAAGACGGCATACGTCCCAACATGGGCGTAATAGGCCCGAACGGCGTGGTGGGCGTGGTGCGCAGCGTAAGCGACAACTATGCCGTGGTGATCTCGCTGCTCTACAAAAGCCGCGGCTCCGGCAATACTTCCAACTTCAGCATCAGCGCGCGGCTGCGCAATTCCGGCGAAACGGGCACCGTTAGCTGGGACGGCCGCGACGCCAGCTACGTAATGATGAAAGACGTGCCCCGCAGCGCGAGGCTGCACAAAGGCGACACGATCGTTACCAGCGGCTTTTCCGCCGTATTCCCCGAAGACCTGCCCGTGGGGTATGTGGACACGTTCGTGCTGGCGGACCAGTCCAGCACCTCCTACAACATCCGCGTAAAACTCGCCACCAACTTTTACAACCTGCAATATGTGTATGTGATCGAGAACCTGCAGCGCGACGAGCAGATCAGGCTGGAAGATTCAACACGCAACCTGTTCAAATGAGCGTACTGTTAAAAAATATCATCCGGTTCATATTGTTGATCCTGTTCCAGGTGCTGGTGCTGGACAGGATCGTTATACACCAAATGGTGGTGCCTTACCTGTACATGCTCTTCATCCTGCTGCTGCCCTTCAACCTGCCGCGCCCCGCCCTGCAACTGCTGGGCTTCCTGCTCGGCCTCACGCTCGATATGCTCACCGACAAGATGGGCATTCACGCGGCGGCATGCGTGTTCATCGCCTATCTCCGCCCTTTCATCCTCAACATCCTTTCGCCGCAGGGCGGCTTCGAAGGCATGCAGCGCACGCCTTCCGTAACCAGCATGGGTACTTCGCAATTCGCCATTTATGTATCCGTACTCGTACTGTTGCATCACATTGTTTATTTTTGTTTGTCAGTTTTCAGTTTTTCCGATCCCTTATACCTGTTGATGAAGATATTGCTGAGCACTGCAACCAGCCTGTTCCTCATTTTGATCTATGAGCTGTTGTTTTTCAGCAGGAAGTAATACGGAGCATAAATTTTTTTAACACGGTACCTGCATGTCTGTTTTTAATCAGCCCAGAAAAAGAGTAATCCAGTTGATCTTCCTCGGCATGGTGGCCCTCATCGTGTCAAGGCTGTTTTATCTGCAGGTAGTGGAAACCAAGTATTCCAAACTGGCGGACGCCAACGCGCACCTGCGCAAGGTGATCTATCCCAGCAGGGGCATTATTTACGACCGCAAGGGCCGCAGTGTGATGCGCAACGA
>JBQCFV010000364.1:0-5584 GCA_051958695.1 Chitinophaga sp.
GTACCAATAGCTGGTACGGCCCGTTTTTTTATGATTTCAAATGCAATGCAAGGAGTCCATCCGGCCAGCCGTTAGAACCAGCCGGAATTTCAGGCAGCGGCCGCCGGAAACTCAAAACCACTCCACGAACCAGTACTGTTCATGTTTCACCGTCCTGTAAGCCGGCAGCGCCACCGGCTGGCTGAACAACGGGCAGTCCGTTACCACGGTATGAAACTCCCCGTTCTCCCCGCAAACGTCCACCCCGGCGGCTTCCAGGTCTGCTATCAGCACGTCGTCGAGCTCGCGGCCGAGAAAATCTTCGCCCAGCTGTTCGTTGCACGATACGATGCGGCAGCGCAGGCCCTGCTCCAGCATCCGGTATACCAGCATTTGCCGGTCGAGCTGCCAGAGCGGCAATATGGCGCGCAAGCCTGCGGCGGCGCAGACCTTTTCTTCCCAATCCCGGTGCGCCTGCAGATCGATATCGCCGAACACGGCGGCGGTGGCCCCGTATTGCGCTTTGAGCGTGCCGAGTATGCCCGTAAAATGTTTTTCGTATTCCGCCCAGCTGGAAGGCTGTAGGTGAACGGGCAATTGCATCGCCGCCGCCTGCTGCTGCAGGATGACCGGGGGAAGGCCGTGCGAACGGGAGATGCGGCCGTTCTCGTTCATTACGTTCAGCAGCGCTACCGGCCGGTGGCCTTCGTGCACGGCTTGCATGAGCGCGAAACAGCTGTCTTTGCCGCCGCTCCAGGAGCAGATGATATTTTCGGGGGAATGGTTCATGTGATGATCGATAAAAAAGCCGCAGGGCTAAGGCCTGCGGCAAGTATGCTCAATTACAATCAATCAATTAATCATCCAGCTTCAGCACCGCCAGAAACGCCTCCTGCGGCACTTCTACGTTACCGATCTGGCGCATGCGCTTTTTACCTTCCTTCTGTTTCTCCAGCAGCTTGCGTTTACGCGAGATGTCGCCGCCGTAACATTTCGCGGTCACGTCCTTCCGCATCGCGCTGATATTCTCCCTTGCCACGATCTTAGCGCCGATGGCGGCCTGTATCGCGATCAGGAATTGCTGGCGCGGCAGCAGCTCTTTCAGCTTTTCACAAAGCTTGCGGCCGAAATCCTGCGCGCGGCTGCGGTGAATGAGGGCGCTGAGCGCGTCCACTTTTTCGGCGTTCAGCAGGATGTCCATTTTCACGATATCGCTGTCACGGAAGCCGATGGGCGTATAGTCGAAAGACGCGTAACCGCGCGTCTGGCTTTTCAGCTTGTCATAAAAATCGAACACGATCTCGGTGAGCGGCAGCTCGAACATCAGCTCCACGCGGGTAGTGGTAAGATAGCTCTGGTTGAGCAGCAGCCCTCTTTTGCCGAGACAGAGCGTCATGATGTTGCCGATATATTCGGGTTTGGTAATGATCTGCGCGCGTATCCAGGGCTCCTCGATGCGTTCCAGCTTGGTGGGGTCCGGCATTTCGGAGGGATTGTTCACGATGATCAGTTTCTCCTTGGTGTCGTACGCTTTGAAACCTACGTTGGGCACGGTGGTGATCACGGTCTGGTTGAACTCGCGTTCCAGCCTTTCCTGGATGATCTCCATATGCAGCATGCCGAGGAAACCGCAGCGGAAGCCAAAACCCAATGCCTGCGAGGTTTCCAGCTCGTAGGTCAGCGACGCGTCGTTCAGCTGGAGCTTGTCCATACAGTCGCGCAGCTCTTCAAAATCTTCGGTCACCACGGGGAAGATACCGGCAAATACCATCGGCTTCACCTCTTCGAAACCTTGTATGGCCTCTTTGCAGGGGTTGTTCGCCAGGGTGATGGTATCGCCCACTTTTACTTCTTTCGCGTTTTTGATGCCCGTAATGATATAGCCCACGTCGCCTACGTCCACCTGTTTACGCTGCTGAAGGCCCAGCTTGAGGATGCCTACTTCGTCCGCTTCGTATTCTTCGCCGGTGTTCACAAAACGGATCTTGTCGCCTTTGCGGATAGAGCCGTTGAACACGCGGAAATAAGCGATGATGCCGCGGAAGGAGTTGAACACGCTGTCGAAGATCAGCGCCTGCAGCGGAGCGTCCTGCTCGCCTACGGGAGCGGGAATGCGGTGAACGATGGCTTCGAGTATCTCTTCGATGCCGATGCCGGACTTGCCGGACGCCAGCAGGATGTCTTCTTTTTTAACGCCGATCAGCTCGATGATCTGGTCGGTCACTTCCTCGATCATGGCCCCCGCCATATCGATCTTGTTGATCACGGGGATGATCTCGAGGTCGTTTTCCAACGCGAGGTAGAGGTTGGAAATGGTTTGCGCCTGGATGCCCTGGGCGGCGTCTACCAGCAGCAGGGCGCCTTCGCAGGCGGCCAGCGCGCGGGATACTTCGTAGGAGAAGTCCACGTGGCCCGGGGTGTCTATCAGGTTAAAAATAAACGTCTCGCCGTTTTTGGCGGTATAGCTCATCTGGATGGCGTGGCTCTTGATCGTGATGCCCTTTTCCCTTTCCAGGTCCATATCGTCCAGCACCTGCGCCTGCATGTCACGGTCGGAAATGGTTTTAGTATACTCCAGCAAACGGTCGGCCAGGGTGCTTTTCCCATGGTCGATATGCGCAATGATGCAAAAATTCCGGATATTCTTCATATATAAAAAACAATTACGAACCGCAGTTGCCGTGAGTGAATGTAGCGTCAGCAAAGACGACCGGGGTAAACCGGGCTTCATTCGTGATCAGCAGCTGTCAATCCGTAACTCATTATTTGCGCAAAGGTATTAAATTTTGTTCTTCTTTTATGTGTGGCAAGGGCTTTTGAGGGTATTTCTTTACTTTTAACAGCAAAAATTCAACATGGCACTGCAACAATCATTTGAAGAGGCCGTGGCGGCCAGCAAAACACTCGATTCCAAACCGGACAACGACACCCTTCTCCAGCTGTATTCCCTTTACAAACAAGCCACCGAGGGCGATATCAACATCGAGCCGCCGGCCAATACCTTCGATTTCGTGGGCAAAGCCAAATACGACGCATGGACGCGCCTCAAGGGCAAAACCAGGGAGGAGGCCATGGAGCAATACATCGCGCTGGTGAATCAGCTGAAGAATAAGTAACTTTACAGAATGGTACCCAATTATACGATCAGCGCGCGGACGCAGCATTATTTAGGACTGGAAGAAGAATTTGGCGCACATAATTACCATCCCCTGCCCGTGGTGCTCAACCGCGGCGAGGGCGTATATGTGTGGGATGTGGACGGAAAACGGTATTTCGACTTCCTTTCCGGCTATTCCGCCGTCAACCAGGGGCATTGCCACCCTAAGATCGTGAGCGCGCTTGTTGAACAGGCGCAGCAGCTCACGCTTACTTCACGTGCTTTTCATAGCCAGCTGCTCGGCGAATTTGCCGGGTACATTACCCGTTATTTCGGGTACGACAAGGTATTGCCGATGAACACCGGCGTGGAAGCCGTGGAAACGGCGTTAAAGCTCTGCCGCCGCTGGGGATATGTCGTAAAAGGCATTCCGGAGAACAAGGCGAAGATCATCGTTTGCGCCGAAAACTTCCACGGGCGCACGCTCAACGTGATCTCCTTCAGCACCGACCCTACAGCCCGCCGCGATTTCGGTCCTTATATGCCCGGTTACGAAGTAATTCCCTTTAACGACCTGCGCGCGCTGGAAGGCGCTTTGCAGGACCCGAACGTGGCCGGTTTTATGGTAGAGCCCATACAGGGAGAAGCCGGCGTGAAAGTGCCGGACGACGGCTATCTTTCCAAAGCGCGCCAATATTGCACCGACGCAAACGTATTGTTCATGGCGGACGAGATCCAGACCGGCCTCGCCCGCACCGGCATGATGCTGGCCTGCGACCACGAACAGGTGCGGCCTGACGTGCTGATACTTGGTAAAGCCCTTTCCGGTGGCATGCTGCCCGTATCCGCGGTATTGGCGGACGACAGCATCATGCTTACCATCCGCCCGGGCGAGCACGGTTCCACCTACGGCGGCAACCCGCTGGCCTGCAAAGTGGCGATGGCCGCGCTGGAAGTACTGCGCAATGAACATATGGCCGAAAACGCCGTAAAAACGGGCGAACTGCTGCGCAACGGCATCAAGGCCATTCAATCGCCGCATGTAAGCGTGGTGCGCGGCAAAGGCCTGCTCAACGCCATCGAGATCAAACATCCGCATGAGGACGCCGCATGGGAACTTTGCCTCGCGTTGAAAGAGAACGGGCTGCTGGCCAAACCCACGCATGGCGACAAGATCCGGTTTGCGCCGCCGCTGGTGATCAACGCCGCGCAGATCGAAGAATGCGTAGGCATCATTCAAAAAAGCCTGGAAACATTATAAATGAGTACGAACACCAAAGCCATCCGCAGCTCCGGATGGAAAACCGACATGATGATAGGCTTCCCCGACGGGGTGCTGCTGCTGCTGTTCACCACGCAGGTGCTGTACTCCAAAAGCCTTACCGTGCAGGCATTCTACATCATCCACTTCCTGGTGCTGGGTTTCGCTACCCTGCTGATGATGGTGGCCGTGTTCCGCGCCAACCGCGGCGATGACGACGACGGCACCATGAGCCCTGAAGAAAAAGAAAAGCTCGAAAAACTCGATATCCCCGGCACTACCATCGCGCATATTGCCGACGAAATGCAAAAGGACCAGCAGGTATGGGAAAAAACGCTGGAGGCAGAAGCCGTGGAGCTCCGCTCCTATGGCCTGATGCACGCGCTGCGCAGCATGATCGCCACCGGGCTGTTCTTTTTTATCGGGGGCTGCGTGGTATTTCTCCCTTATCTTTTTAACGAGGATTTTTCCGCTGCCTCGCGCATCAGCCTTGGCATCAGCCTGGTGTTCCTCCTCGTTTTCGCCTGGCTGAAATCGCGCATCACGGGTCAGCGCACGGCGCGCACCACGATGCGGTACCTGCTTACCGGGGGCGCGGTAGTGCTGGTTTCTTACGTATTGTCCTCGTTTATTTAAAGGGAAATATTACTTCACCAGCGTCTTCCAGTTCCACAACACGCAGCCGAACACGGCCAGCGCGCCGATCATGCTCAGCCACAACCCGATCTTCTGTTCCGGGCAGATGCCCATTTCGCAGCGCGAATACAGCAGCATGTTCCTGAACGCCCATGCGGCGAGAAATGCGCTCACAAAAAGGTTGACACGCGGGCTCCATGCTTTGGGTATCAGGAAAAGGATCATCGTCAGCACGCACACGGCAATGCTCAGCTTGCCCGGTTCGCCGAAGCTGGAACCTTCGCTTTGCAGCCCGGTGAACACGTAGTGGTGCCCGTCCGCATGCACGCTGATCCAGGGAAGAAAAGCGCAGATGATAACGATCGCCGCTGCAATGATGCCCGATATGGAAGACTTTGACATGGATTCGTGTGTTGTTGGGAACGCAAAGTAAGGATGAAAAAGTGAAAAACGGAAAAGTTAGCTGCAAGACCGGCAGCAAAAAGGGCTGAAGGCGATATACCGCCTTCAGCCCTCATTACATAAGCCGTTCCCGCGCAGGGACAATCCCTTTTCCGGAAATATCTTGTGAGCCGAACAACACCTACCTCCCGCCCGGGGGACAGTTCTCT
>JBQCFV010000365.1:0-12659 GCA_051958695.1 Chitinophaga sp.
GAACCCATGAGGGGCCCGCCCCCTCTTCACCCACCACACATCGCAATCGATTGGAAACGTGATCCTGGTCGCGCTTTAGACCGAATTGGCCCGTCCGGGACAACCAAAGGATCGAACATGGAAAACGGGAAGATCAAAAAACTGTCTACCTACCAGATGAACCGGTAATAAAAAAAGTCCCGGCGATACACCGGGACTTTTTTATATCTGCATGCGGTCCGTTATTTTCCGTAAGCGGCGCGGAGCTTGTTCAGATCGAGCTTTTTGGAGCTCAATACTTCCTTCGTTACACGGCTCACGCGTTCCCTGTCGCTGTCCTGCAGCATGTCCGTCAGCTCCACCGGCACCACCTGCCAGGACACGCCGAACTTATCCTTCAGCCAGCCGCACATCTGCGATTCGGCGGGCCCGCCTTCCGTGAGCTTTTCCCAGTAATAGTCCACCTCTTCCTGCGTATCGCAATTGATCACAAAAGAAATGGCCTCGTTGAAAGTAAAGTACGGGCCGCCGTTCAGGGCAAGGAACTCCTGCCCTTCCAGGTAAAATTCCTGCGTCATGAGCGTACCGGCAGGTATCTTGTGTATCTCAAAACCTTCCTCGCCGTAATAGCTGGAGCGGCCCTTTTTACTGTTTTTGAAAACAGACATGTAAAAGTTGATGGCCTCTTCCGCGTTCATTGCGAACCAGAGGTTCGGGGTGATCTTTTGGGTGCTTATTCTCTTTTCCATAGTGTGAATGATTTTTTTGGTTTGATGATACAAAGGTACCGTCGCGCTTTGATTCCGGCCCGGTGTGTAACCGACAATTGTGAGGGCTGTTTGCGACAAACCGCCGGTACCGCCGGAAATCCGTAATTTCACGCTCATGGGTTACCTCCGCGAATATTACGACAATATCATCCGTTTGCAGGAAAACGAGTGGCAGTTCATTGCCGCGCATTTCGTGCGGAGAACGTACCGCAAAGGCGATCTCATCACGCAGACCGGCGCTACGGAGCAGTATTTGTCTTTCATCGAATCGGGAATGGTGCGGTATTTTATACCGGGGGAAGAAGACGAACTGACGTTCCATTTCAGCTTTCAGAAAGAATTTACCTGCGCGTACGATTCTTTCCTGACAAGAACGGCTTCCGAATACACCCTGCAGGCATTGAGCGACCTTACGCTCTGGAGCATCGGCTATGGCGACCTGCAGGACGTGTACGCGCAAACGAAAGCCGGCAATTATCTTGGCCGTTTCGCGGCTGAGCAGCTGTTCCTCTCCAAAAGCAGCCGCGAAATCTCCCTTCTCAAATACACCGCGAAAGAACGGTATCTCCGGCTGTTTACCGAACAACCGCACATCCTCCGCCAAGTACCGCTGAAATACGTCGCCTCGTACATCGGCATTACACCGCAGGCGCTCAGCAGGATCAGGAAACAGATTTCTTAACATAGGTTCATTGCCCGGAAAGAACCGGCGGCGCATTTTTGCAGTATGAAAATGCACATCCTCGCGTACGGCCATGCCATGCTGCGCCAGCCCTGCGCCGATATTCCGCCGGGCGATCCCGCGCTGGCCGGGCTTATCAGCGATCTCTGGGAAACCATGTACCATGCCGACGGCTGCGGCCTGGCGGCGCCGCAGGTCGGGAAACCATTCAGGTTATTCGTGGTGGACAGCCGCTCCACCTTCGAACAGCTGGACGAAGAAAGCCGCGCGCAGTACTTCCACCCCGGCGATGAAGGCATCCGTGAAACGTTCATCAATGCGCGCATCGTGGATCGCAGCGGTATTGTCAGGGAAGATGAGGAAGGATGTTTGAGCATTCCCGGCATTACTGCGAACGTCAGACGTTCATGGTCGGTAACCGTTGAATATCTCGACGGGGAACTCATTCCGCGCAGCCAAACCTTTCACGGCATGACGGCGCGTATGATACAGCACGAATACGATCATACGGAAGGAGTTCTTCTTACTGACCGCATTGGCAGCATTACGAAGAAACTGCTGGCTGGAAAGTTGAGGAAGATTGAAAAGGGAAGGGTGAAAACGCGCTACCCGATGAAATTTATTTAGGGATATAAAACATACTTCTTCCGCATCTGCTTGTACCGGCTCAATCCCGGCTCCCAGCTTTTGCGGATCTCCTCCTCGCTTGCGCCCGCCATGATCTGCTTTTTAAACTCCCGCACGCCGGCCAGTTTGTCGATGTCGCCCATCTGTTTGCTTTGGCTGCGGTCGAAGAATTTATCCTTGTAAGGATAGGCTTTGTACATGTCCATGATCCAGCGGAGATTGATCTTGCCGCTGGCATGCAGGGCCTTGACGTCGTATTGGCGAAGGTCTATGCCGTAGCAGGTTTTGTCCTGGTGAAGCGGCGTTTCGGCCATGCCGCGGATGCTTACGGGCGTGAAGGAAAAATCGAACTTCCCCTTCAGCGCGGGCGCTCCGAGCACGGTGAACGGCATGTGCGTACCCCGGCCCTGGCTCACGATGGTGCCTTCAAAAAGACAAAGCGAAGGGTACAGCATCACGGACTGCTGCGTATTAAGGTTCGGCGAAGGGCTCACCGGCAAGGTGTAATACATATCGTGCCGGTAATCTTTTACTTTGATCACGTTGATCCTGCATTTGGCTTTGCCTGGTAGCCAGCCTTCCCCGTTCACCATTTGGGCGAACTCGCCGATGGTCATGCCGGGGGTGATGGGAATGGGGAATTTGCCGATGCCCGATTTCAGCGACATGTCCAGGATGGGCCCGTCCACAAAAGCGTTCGGATTGGGACGGTCTAATATGATCAGCTCTTTGTTGGCCTTGGCGCAGGCGTCCATTACTTCGGCGAGCGCGTTGATGTTGGTATAGAAGCGGCAGCCGACGTCCGCAATATCGAATATCAGCACGTCCAGCGCGGCCATTTCCTGCGGCGTGGGTTGCCGTTTGGGGCCGTACAGCGAAATGATGGGGATACCGGTGTCCGGGTCTTTTTCATCGCCCACTTTCGCACCGGCGGAAGCGTTGCCGCGGAACCCGTGCTCCGTCCCGAAGATCATTTTGATGTTCACGCCGAGGGCATGCAGGCTGTCCACGCTCAGGCGTTTGCCGATGATGGACGTCTGGTTCACGACCATGCCTACCTTTTTGCCTTTCAGCAGCGGCAGGTAAAGCTCCGTTTGATCTGCGCCGGGGATCTGCGCCTGCGCGGCAAAAGCGATCGATAATAAAAGAAGGATGAAGGATGGTATCCGCATAATTTCGGTTTAGGCTGGAAAATAAATTATACGTCGATGGCGTCGTAAACGATCACTTTGTCCCAGAGGGGGCTGCAGTTTTTGATGAACTCGAGGTGGATCGGGTGCGTCTGGTACGTTTCCTGCCCGGCGAGGTCTTCGAAGAACATCAGTTCAGATACGCCCCAGCTTACGTCCACCACGTCCCTTTTTTCGGTGCTGGCGACCACGCCTACACGCAGCTCCTTCACGGTCGGTATTTTTGAGAGGGTCTTTAAGCCGGCCACCAGCTTGTCGCGGTCTTCTTTGGAACCGGGATTCTTCAGCCAGAAAAATACATGGTGCACCAGCGGGTATTTGCTTTTGGCGGCGGGCACGGGCATGGCGGTAGCAGTGGCGCCTGCGGCGAGGGCGGCGGCGGTGCCTAAAAATTTGCGTCTGTTCGTTCGTTGCATAATGCTTGGGTTGAGGCCCTCAAATTAAGAAACCGCGGGCAAAAACGGAAATCGGATAAAGGCCCCGGGGCCCCGCAAAACATAAAAAAACCGGCAAAACACCGAAGTGCTTCACCGGCCGGTTCTCTGGTGAATAAAAAAAAGTCTTTCTCAGGGCTCAGTGGCCCCGTTGAGAATCCAGGTCAGGTTTACCTTGTGAAATTCGATGGACTTGTTGCTGGTGGAGCTGGCATGCACGTCCTCGTTGATCTCGATCAGCGCGGCCACCGCATAGTCCGCGGTTTTGATCATGCTGCTGTAGCCGCCTTTGGCGATGGTGATGGGCGCATAGTCGCAGGTGTTCCAGTTGAACACTGCGCGGCTGACGGGCCAGGTGGCGCCGTCGTCGTAGCTGATGCGCACGGTCATGTTGCAGCGTTTGGAAGTATGGTTGGGATTGAGGAAAATAATGCGGTGCGGCGCGTCCGTGTTATAACGGATCATGGAGCCTTCGCACTTCGGCTCGTTGAGCGTATTGTCCACGCTCCACGCGGAGAAGGTGCCGGGAATGGTGCCGGTGGATTTCCGTCTTCTTTTGGACGTGTTCCAGGCCGTGGTGCTGGGGCGGTCGTTGCGCAGCAGCGAGCCGTCCATCCGTTCCACGATGGTGCCTTCGTCCGTACCGCCGGGTATCAGCTGGTATTGCCAGGTAACGCCGTGATCGTCGCTGTAGATGTTCCGGCCGTAAGCGGGAATGATGAGGCGCCCGGCGGTGCTGCCCTGCATGGTCTGTATGCCGATGCCGGGACCCATAGCGTCCCATTTATAGTTTGGCGGCAGCAGGGTGGCGCTCATGTCCTGCGGGGTGCTCCAGGTGGCGCCGTGATCGTCGCTGTAGGAGGCGAACACGCGGCGGTCGCCCCAGGCCTGGATGTCGCTCCAGGAAGTTTTTGTGCCGTCGTTCCAGCTCATGAAGAGCCACACGCGGCCGTTCGTTCCCTTGTTCCAGTCGTACACGGCGGTGGGGTTGCCCCAGGTGCCGTTGCCGCTGCCTACTACTTCGCCGAGGGCCGTCCAGGTGTTGCCGTTGTCGAAGGAGCGTTTGTACACGAGGTTGATGTCGCCCCAGTCGCTCGGGCTCCAGCGCCTGCCTTCCGCGAAAGCGATGAGGGTGCCGTTCTTTGTTTTGACGATGGAAGGGATGCGGAAAGAATGATAGATGCTTTCGTTGCCGCCGTTGAAGAGCAGCTGGCTGTTGTGATAAGGCGCCGCCAGCGTGGCCAGCGATTTCGTTTCGATGGAAGAAGAAGGTTGAAGACTGTCTTGCGCATTGCCGGATTTTTTGACGCAGGCAACGTGCAGGAAAAGAAAGGATAGCAGAAAGATGGAATTTTTCATGACAACGTGGTTTTTAGGGTAATTGTCAATATGTTCTACATATTAAAAGTATAGCGCTTTTCCGGAATTGCCAAATTTTCTATTAATAATACTGGCAGGCTATTTGGAATTTATTGTAAACAAGCGATTTATATGTATGACATATAGCAACAAAAAAAGTACAGACCATATGGCCTGTACTTTTCCCAATATGAATAGTTCGCTTAAATAAACTTCAGCACCTCTTCCCCTATCCTTTCCGTACCGAGTATTTTCTCCGCCGGCGTGCTGCCGTCGGCGATATCCCTCGTGCGCCAGCCTTCCTTCAGCACTTTGTCCACCGCGGCGATCACGGCTTCGGATTCCGCTTTCATGCCGAAAGAAATGTCCAGCAGCAATGCTGCGGACAGGATGGACGCCAGCGGGTTGGCCACGCCTTTGCCGGTGATGTCGTGCGCGGAACCGTGAATAGGCTCGTATACGCCCGTGCCATCGCCTACCGATGCGGAGGCCAGCATGCCCATGGAACCCGCGATCTGCGAGGCTTCGTCCGTAAGGATGTCGCCAAACAGGTTCGCCGTAACCACCACGTCAAAACGGCGCGGGTCTTTGATCAGCAGCATGGCGGTAGCGTCCACGAACTGGTGCTCCACTTCCACGTCGGGGTATTCCGGCGCGATCTTCTGGATCACTTCCCTCCACAACCGCGATGTTTCGATCACGTTCGCTTTATCGACCGAACAGAGCTTTTTGCGGCGCGTGCGCGCAGCCTCGAATGCCTTGCGGGCGATGCGCTCCACTTCAAAGCGGCTGTATTCCGCGATGTCGTAAGCGGTATCGCCGTTGTTCTTCCGGCCTTTTTCACCAAAATAAATCTCGCCGGTCAGCTCGCGGAAAAACAGGATGTCCGCGCCTTTCAGTATCTCCGGTTTGATGCTGGAAGCGCCCAGCAGTTCGTCGAACAGTTTGATGGGGCGAAGGTTCGCGTAAAGACCCAGCTCCTTGCGCATTTTCAGCAGGCCCTGTTCGGGGCGCACTTTCGCGGAAGGATCGTTGTCGTATTTCGGGTGGCCTACGGCGCCGAACAGTACGGCGTCGCATTTACGCATTTTCTCCAGCGATTCGTCGGGCAGCGGGCTGCCGGTGGCTTCGATGGCCACATGGCCGATCATCGCTTCGTCATAGGTAAATGTGTGGCCGAATTTCGCGGCGATCCTGTCCAGCACTTTTTTGCCGACTGCCGTTACTTCCTGCCCGATTCCGTCTCCCGGAACAATAAGGATATGTTTTGTTGCCATGATATTGTGATGGTGAAAATTTGAAAAACGATTGTCAGATCAGGTTGAGCATTTTTTGCGTGGCCTTGATCGCGGAAACGGTCTGATCGCTGTCCAGCCCGCGGGTCTTGAACTCGCGGTTGTTGTAGCGCCAGGTAATGATGGTTTCGCAAAGCGCGTCGCTTTTACCGCCGGGCGGGATGCGTACCGCGTAATCCGTCAGGAGGGGCAGCTCCTTTTTACGGGCTTTATACACTTTTTTAAGCGCGTTCATAAAAGCGTCGTACTGGCCGTCGCCCTGCGAATGTTCCTCGTACAGCTCGCCGTTCACCGAAATGCGCAGCGTTACGGAAGGTTTGAAAGCTTTGGAATGCGTCAGCACGTAATTCTCAATTATCACTTTTTCTTCGATCCTGTTGCTGTCGAGGACGTCGGAGATAATGTAAGGGAGGTCCGCCTGCGTCACTACTTCTTTCCGGTCGCCCAGCTCGATGATGCGCTGGGTCACTTTTTTCAGGTCCGGGTCGGACAGCTTGATGCCTAATTGCGCGAGGTTGTTCTCGATGTTCGCCTTGCCGCTCGTTTTGCCCAGCGCGTATTTGCGCTGGCGGCCGAAACGTTCGGGCATCAGGTCGCTGAAGTAGAGCTTGTTCTTTTTATCGCCGTCCGCATGGATGCCCGCCGTTTGGGTGAACACGTTCTCGCCCACCACCGGTTTGTTCGCCGGGATGCGGAAGCCGGAAAAGGTTTCCACGAGCTTGCTCACGCTGTACAGCGAGCTTTCCGCCACACCGGTCTTCACGTTGGGCAGGAAGTCGTTCATCACCGCAATCGCGCTTGCCAGCGGCGCGTTGCCCGCCCTTTCGCCCATGCCGTTGATGGTGAGATGAATGCCGTGCGCGCCGGCTTTCAGGCCTTCCAGCACATTGGCGGTGCCGAGGTCGTAATCGTTATGGGCGTGAAAGTCGAAATGCAGCTGCGGGTAGCGCTGCACGGTTTCGGAAATGTATGCATATACTTCGGAGGGCGTCAGCACGCCAAGCGTGTCCGGCAGCATGACGCGTTTGACCGGCTGCGTCTGCAGGAAGTCCAGGTACTGCCACACGTATTCCCGGGAATGCCGCATGCCATTGCTCCAGTCTTCGAGGTACACGTTGCACTCCAGCCCCTTTTTCTTTGCCAGCGTTATCACCGCGGCGATCTCCGCGAAGTGCTGCTCCGGCTTCTTTTTGAGCTGGTGCGTGAGATGATTGAGCGAACCTTTGGTGAGAAGGTTCATCACTTTTGCGCCGGCCTCTTTCATCCAGTTTACGGATACGTCGCCATCCACAAAAGTGAGCACTTCCACTTTGTTCAGCAATTCATTCGCCTTTGCCCATTTGGTAATGGCCTTTACGGCGGCGAACTCGCCTTCGGACACACGGGCCGAGGCGATCTCGATCCTGTCCACCTTCACTTCCGTTAAAAGCAGCTGCGCGATGGTCAGCTTTTCAGAAGGCGAAAAAGATACGCCGCTGGTTTGCTCCCCGTCGCGGAGCGTAGTATCCATTACCTCGATGTATCGTGGGGAACTGGGCATGCTAGTACAGGCTTTTTTCGGCGAATGCCGCTATCTCCCCTTTCATGGCCTGCAGATAATCGATATCGTCAAAGCCGTTCATGAGGTTGTGTTTTTTGTAGCTGTTGATGTCGAACGATTCGCTTTCGCCGGTGGCGTTGATGGTGATGGACTGTTTTTCCAGGTCCACGGTCAGCTCTGCCTTCGGGTCCGCTTCGATGGCGGTGAAGATCTTGTCGAGGAAAGCGGGGCTCACGGTTACCGGCAGGATGCCGATGTTGAGCGAGTTGTTCTTGAAGATGTCCGCAAAAAAGCTGCTCACCACGCAACGGAAACCGTAGTCGTAGATGGCCCATGCGGCGTGCTCGCGGCTGCTTCCGCTGCCGAAGTTCTTGCCTGCCACCAGTATTTTGCCGGAGTAGATGGGATTGTTGAGCACAAAATCCTGTTTCGGCGTATCGTCGCCGTTGAAGCGCCAGTCGCGGAAAAGATTGTCGCCAAAGCCTTTGCGTTCGGTCGCTTTCAGGAAGCGTGCGGGAATGATCTGGGCGGTATCCACATTTTCAATGGGCATGGGCACCGCGGTGCTTTTTAATACCGTGAATTTATCGTAAGCCATTGTATTTGCTGTTCGTGTCTTTTTAAAAAATCAAAATCAAGCCATGAGAGTACGGGGGTCGGTCACCACGCCGGTTACCGCTGCAGCGGCCGCTACGAGCGGGCTGGCGAGCATCGTGCGCGAGCCGGGGCCCTGCCGTCCTTCAAAGTTGCGGTTGCTGGTGCTTACGGCATATTTGCCCGCGGGCACCTTGTCGTCGTTCATGGCCAGGCAGGCTGAACAGCCGGGCTGGCGCAGCTGGAAGCCGGCTTCCGTGAGGATGTCGAGAATGCCTTCTTCTTTGATCTGCTGCTCCACGATGTGGGAACCGGGCACGATCCAGGCGGTGACGTGATCGGCCTTTTTACGTCCTTTCACGATCTGCGCGAACGCGCGGAAATCCTCGATGCGGCCGTTGGTGCAGCTGCCGATGAATACGTAGTCCACTTTTTTACCGAGCATGCTGTCTTTTTCGGCGAAGCCCATGTACTCGAGCGATTTCTCGTAGCTGGCTTTGCTGCCGCCGCCGTTTTCCGCCGTGGGTATATGCTGGGTGATGCCCATGCCCATGCCGGGGTTGGTGCCGTAAGTGATCATCGGCTCGATGTCTGCCGCGTTGAAATTATATTCTTTGTCGAACGCGGCGCCTTCGTCGGTCTTCAGGGTTTTCCAGTAAGCGAGGGCTTTGTCCCAGGCCGCGCCCTGCGGCGCTTTTTCACGGCCTTTGATATAAGCGAAGGTCGTTTCGTCCGGTGCGATGATGCCGCCGCGCGCACCCATTTCGATGCTCATGTTGCATACGGTCATGCGTCCTTCCATGCTCATGTTCTCAAACACGTCCCCGGCATATTCCACGAAATAACCGGTGGCGCCGGCCGCGGTGAGCTGCGAAATGATATAAAGCGTCACGTCTTTCGGCGTGATGCCTTTGCCCAGCTTGCCGTTCACATTGATGCGCATTTTTTTCGGCTTGGGCTGCATGATGCACTGGGAAGAAAGCACCATTTCCACTTCGGAGGTGCCGATGCCGAACGCGATCGCGCCAAATGCGCCATGGGTGGAGGTATGAGAGTCTCCGCATACGATGGTCATACCCGGCAGGGTGATGCCGTTTTCGGGCCCAACTACGTGCACGATGCCGTTTTTCGGGTTGCCGAGGCCCCAGTGGGAAATGCCGTATTTGGAAGTATTGTTTTCCAGGGCCTTCAGCTGGTTGGCGGAAAGCGGGTCCTGTACAGGCAAATGCTGGTTGATGGTAGGCGTATTGTGGTCCGCCGTGGCGAACGTTTTTTCGGGAAACATCACTTTCACCCCGCGGTTTTCCAGTCCCAGGAAGGCGACCGGGCTGGTCACCTCGTGAATAAAATGCCGGTCGATAAAAAATACGTCCGGTCCGTCGTTAATTTTTCTGACTACGTGCGAATCCCATACTTTGTCAAATAAGGTAGCGGGTACTTGGCTCATTTTGTATATTTTAAAACGTAACCCCGAAATTCTTAAATTTTATCCACATTTTATAGAAAATAGGTAGACTTCTTCTAATAAAAGGTAAAAAAACATGCATAAAGATTTCTTAGAATACATTCTATCGAATTGATTGTCAGTTCATATTAAAAAAATACCCCTTACCAGCGACGGAAACCGTACGGGTAAGGGGCAATTTTTCAGCGGGTGGAGCAAAATGTATCAGAGAAAAAGATCCGGCTGCAACCTGCCGCCCGGCGTTACCGCATAAGGGGCGAAGTCGGTAATGCCTTCCATCCGCAACACTTCCTCATCAATAAAATGCTGCCCGGTACAGGAAGCCGGTGCGCGCTTCAGGATATGGAACGCGGCATTCGCAACGATATCCGGCGTACGGCTCATGTTCACCAGCGCTTCGCCGCCGAGCAGGTTGCGCACTGCCGCCGTGGCGATGGTAGTAGCAGGCCAGAGCGTATTCGCCGCCACGCCGTCTTTTTTCAGCTCTTCCGCCCAGCCCATCGTGAACATGCTCATGCTGTATTTGCTCACGGTATACGCCGCATGCGCGCCCAGCCATTGCGGCGCAAGGTTCACCGGCGGCGACAGCGTGAGGATGTGTGCATGATCGCTTTTTTTGAGGAAAGGAATGCAATGCTGCGTGACAAGGAAAGTGCCGCGCACGTTGATATCGTACATGAGGTCGAAACGTTTGGCAGGCGTTTGCTCCGTGCCGCTCAGCTGGATGGCCGACGCATTGTTGATCAGGATGTCAATCCCGCCAAAATGCTCCGCGGCGCGCTGTACGGCCGTTTGCACCTGCGTTTCGTCGCGCACGTCCACCTGCATCGGAAGGGCCTTGCCGCCCGCGGCTTCCACGGCTTTGGCGGCGGAATAGATGGTGCCGCCCAGCCTCGGGTCTTCCACGGTGCTCTTTGCAGCGATCACGATATTGGCGCCCGCCGCGGCGAGCTTCAGCGCGATGGCCTCGCCGATGCCCCTGCTGCCGCCGGTAATATATACGGTACGGTTTGTAAACTGCATGTACGGTCGTTTTGTGTGATGGTAATTTACGAAGAATTGGCTCAACGGCCATGGCGTAATTACCCCGTGTTTTGTCGCATGGTAACCCCTTTGATCTCAAAAAAGAATTTGAATTTTGTAGCACCATCAAACTGCAAGATCATGCAACAACTCCATTTCAATATCCTCATCGATGCGCCCCGCGAAAAGGTATGGAACGTACTTTTCGGCAAAGACACCTATCAGAAATGGGCGCGTGCTTTCAGCGAAAACTCTGCCGCAGAGACCGACTGGAAAAAAGGCAGCAAAGCGTTTTTTACCGACGGCAGCAATTCGGGCATGGCATCGCGCATCACTGAATCTATTCCCAACGAGTACCTCGAGATCACGCATGAAGGCCTGCTAACGAACGGCAAAGAAGACTATAGCGCGCCAGAGGCCCGGGTTTGGGCGGGCGCGAAAGAAACATATACGCTGAAAGACCGCAACGGTAAAACGGAACTGCTCATTCATGCGGACAGTGCCGAAGAATATATGGACATGTTCAATACCGCATGGCCGAAAGCGCTGGATACGGTAAAACAGCTTTCCGAAAACTGACGTCACATGAAACCGTTACACAAAACCGCGCCCGGTGTTTTTATCCCCGAAAACATCGGCAAACCCGCGCTCCGCGCCCTGCACGGCGAAGGCTACCAAACCCTGCACGACCTCAGCCGCGTCAGCGCGGCCGAATTGCTGGCGCTCCACGGCGTAGGCCCCAAAGCGATCAGGCTGCTGGAAGCCGCGCTGGCGGAACAGGGTCTTTCTTTCCAGGAAGACGAAGAAGAATAGCTACAGCACCGCCTTTGGCCAGGCGATCACCGGCACGCCATCTGAATAGTGGACGGCCTCACGGCAACTTCTTCCACCCCCCGTGTATCGTAAGATAAGTAGCCGTTACCGGCTCGTGCGGTTCATGGATCGTGACGGCGGTGCACAACGTATCCCCTTCCATTTTTCTGAAATCAAATGCAATGCCCGCGGCTTCCGCGTCGTATACCCAAAGCGTATCATTGCCCGGATCGCTGATGTAAGTGGCGGCGAGCTGTATCGAGGGGAAACTTCCGCGAATGCTTTCCAGCGGCGAATTCACACCAAGATCGTCTACCGTACGGTAATCATCGCCTGTTACTACGATCTGTCTTGTAATGCGGCGGCTCATGGTACTGTCCGCATACGAGGAATACACGGCGAGCGTGTCTTCTGCCTGCCAGATGCCCCAGGCCTTACCCATAGCTGCATCGCCATCGTCTGGTTTGCCAAGCACGTTGAACACCGAATCCATATCCTGGTGAATGTGCAGCTTGCCCGCACTTTCACCCGGCACCAGCACCGGCAGCCGGCCGGTGAACGGTAACGTGACCTGTTCATCCGCCGCCTTTTGCGAAGCGGGCTGCGCGCAGGCCGCCAGCATGCAGCATCCGGCGGCTATACGAAGAATGATCGTTCTCATGGTGGGATGGCAGAAAATAATGTGCCAAAAACGATGCAGGCAATGCATATAACATGCGGCTCAGTTGGTTGTCGCCGGGCTGCAGCGCCTGCTTCGGCGTTTCCGCGCAAGCCGTTCTTATGCTAAGGCCGCGGAATTTCTTTATGATCTTCGCCCCATTTCAAAACGGCCGTACGCTGGGCTGAATAAATCCCGGAATGACCGCTGAAATAATACGCCGTAAAGCA
>JBQCFV010000366.1:0-2646 GCA_051958695.1 Chitinophaga sp.
AACTCAAAAGAACTATGACAAAAAAACGCATACTGATCACCGGTGCCGCCGGATTTCTCGGCTCCCACCTTTGCGACCGCTTCATCAAAGAAGGTTATCATGTTATCGGCATGGACAACCTGCTGACCGGTAATATCCGCAACATCGAGCACCTGTTCCCGCTAAAGGAATTTGAATACTATCATCACGATGTGACGAAATTCGTGCATGTGCCCGGCGAGCTGGATTACATCCTGCATTTCGCTTCCCCCGCCAGCCCCATCGACTACCTGAAGATGCCCATCCAGACCCTGAAAGTGGGTTCGCTGGGTACGCATAACCTGCTGGGCCTGGCCAAGTCGAAAAATGCCCGCATTCTCGTAGCCTCCACTTCCGAAGTGTACGGCGACCCGAACGTACATCCGCAACCGGAGGAATACTGGGGCAACGTAAATCCCGTAGGTCCCCGCGGCGTGTACGACGAAGCCAAACGTTTCATGGAATCCATCACCATGGCCTATCATAATTTCCATGGCGTGGAAACCCGCATCATCCGTATATTCAACACATACGGCCCCCGCATGCGCCTCGACGACGGCCGCGCATTACCGGCTTTCATGAGCCAGGCGCTTACCGGGCAGGACCTCACCGTATTCGGCGACGGTTCGCAAACCCGTTCTTTCTGTTATGTAGACGATCTCGTGGAAGGCATCTACCGCCTGCTGCTGAGCGATTACCACCTGCCGGTGAACATCGGCAACCCGGCGGAGATCAGCCTGCTGCAATTCGCGGAAGAGATCATCTCCCTCACCGGCACCAAACAGAAGATCGTGTTCCACCCGCTGCCAAAAGACGATCCGAAACAAAGAAAGCCGGACATCACCAAGGCCAAAGAATTGCTGGGTTGGGAACCGAAAGTAGACCGCAAGGAAGGATTGAAGATCACGTACGAATATTTCAAACAGGCGTTGGGAAAATAATTTTTGTATGAAAAGAACCTTACTGATCACGGGCGGAGCCGGCTTTATCGGCTCCCACGTGGTGAGATTATTCGTAAACAAATATCCCGCTTACACCATCGTAAACGGCGACGCGCTTACCTACGCCGGCAATCTCGAAAACCTTGCCGACGTTAAGGACAGCCCCAATTACATTTTTGAAAAAGTGGACATCACGGACGAAAACGCCGTGAACGCCCTTTTTGAAAAATATACGTTCGACGGCGTGATCCATCTTGCCGCCGAAAGCCACGTGGACCGTTCCATCCTCGACCCGCTCGCATTCATCAAAACCAATGTGCTGGGCACTGCCGTGCTGCTCAACGCTGCGCGCAAATACTGGAAAGACGAAATGGAGAACAAACGTTTCTACCATGTGTCTACCGACGAAGTATACGGCTCGCTCGGCGAGGAAGGATTTTTTACCGAAGAGACGGCCTACGATCCGCGCTCTCCCTACTCCGCGTCTAAAGCCAGCTCCGACCACTTCGTGAGAGCATATCATCACACTTACCATTTGCCGGTAGTGCTGAGCAACTGCTCCAACAACTACGGCTCGCATCACTTTCCTGAAAAGCTGATCCCGCTGGCCATTCACAACATCAAAAACAACAAGCCAGTACCCGTTTACGGCAAAGGCGAGAACGTGCGTGACTGGCTTTTTGTAGAAGACCATGCGCGCGCAATAGACGTTATTTTTCACAACGGCCGCAACGGTGAAACTTACAACATCGGCGGGTTCAACGAATGGAAGAACATCGACCTCATCCGCCTGCTCTGCAAAGTGATGGACCGCAAGCTCGGCCGCGCCGAAGGAACTTCGGAAAAACTCATCACCTTTGTGAAAGACAGGGCCGGGCATGATCTCCGTTACGCCATCGACGCCACAAAGCTCAAGAAGGAACTGGGCTGGGCGCCCAGCCTCCAGTTCGAAGAAGGGCTGGAAAGAACGGTAGACTGGTACCTGCAGAACGAAGAATGGCTGCAGCACGTTACCAGCGGCGCCTATCAACAATATTACAAAGAACAATACCAGCAACGATAATGCCTTTCAGACCAACAGGGATTCCCGGTCTTCTTGTTTTCGAACCGAAAGTACACGAAGACGACAGGGGATATTTTTTCGAAAGCTACAACGCCAATACCTTTCTCGAAGAAGGCATCGATATCCGTTTTGTGCAGGACAACCAGGCCCGCTCCACTTACGGCGTGCTGCGCGGACTGCATTTCCAGCTGGGGCCGCATGCGCAAACCAAGCTGATCCACACGCTCGAAGGCCACATCCTTGACGTGGTAGTGGACCTCCGCGCCGGTTCTCCTGCTTATGGCAAAGTGTTCTCCATCGAACTTTCCGCCGAGAACAAGCTGCAGCTGCTGGTGCCGCAGGGTTTCGCGCACGGGTATTCCGTGCTGAGCCCCACTGCGGAAGTGATGTACAAATGCGATAACTTTTATAACAAAGCCAGCGAAGGCGGCATCCTTTACAACGACCCCGCGCTCGGGATCGACTGGGGCATTCCGCTCAACGAAGCGGTAGTGTCCGAAAAAGACAAAGTGCTGCCGCTTTTCGCCGACGTTCAACATAATTTTATTTTTCAGCAATAAACGGAACATGAAACACATCCTCGTAACAGGCGCCAACGGCCAGCTCGGCCAGGCGCTGCAATCC
>JBQCFV010000367.1:0-5686 GCA_051958695.1 Chitinophaga sp.
ACCTTTCTCACGAACTTCAGCCTGCGTGTAATGCTTCACTGGAAAAAAGGCGGGGACAATATCAATCTCACGCAATATCTCACCGACATTTTCCAGACCTCGCATGATTACGACGACGACAAGAACGGCAACGGCATCAAAGACGGGGTGGACAGGATGAACGCCGCGGGCATTTCAGACGCCAGCGTGCGCGTGCAGGACGCTTCGTATGTGCGTATCCGTGAGGTCGGTCTGTATTACAACATTCCCATCCCGAAAAACAACGTCATCAGCGCCCTGAACATCGGGATATCGGCCAACAACTGGTTCACCTGGACGGATTATGAAAGCTACGACCCGGAAGCCTCCAACTTCGGCAGCAACAGTATTTCCACCTCCACGTCGCGCGGCAGCAACGGCATCAGCACCGGGGTGGAAGTAACGCCCTTCCCCGCTTCCAAGCGCGCCATGTTCCATCTGGGCGTAACCTTCTGATCCGTTCAACCAAAAAAAGAATCATCATGAAACAACATACCATTTTATTGTTCTGCGCAATACTGCTGGGCGCCTGCCAGAAAGGCGAAATACCCAACCTCAATACGCCGGTGGCCAGCCAGATCATCGCCAACGGCACCAAGGAGCAGATCGACAACCTGGCCGTGGCCATGGAATCGGGCATGCGTTTTACGCTGAACACGTATTACGACGCCATCGGGCTGCAGGGCCGCGAGATCTACCGTTTTTCCGGTTCAGAGCCGCGTTACACTACCGAACTGATGGGCACTTCGCCGCTGGACAACAACACGTTCTACACCACCAATCCCTGGGCTTCGCGGTACCGCGTCGTGCGGCAGGCCAATACGCTGATAGACGCGGTGAACAACAGCAGCCGCCTGACGGACGTGCAGAAAAAAGGCTACGTCGGGTACGCCAAAACCATCATGGCGTACCAGCTGCTGCTGGCGCTGAACATGCAGTACACCAACGGCATCCGCACGGACGTGCACGACCCGGAAAATCTCGGGCCCATCAAAGGTTATCCTGAAAGCCTGACGGACATCGCGAACATGCTCAATGAAGGGAAAACCGACCTGACGGGCAGCGAGATCGCTTTCCCCGTTTCCATCACCCCGGGCGACCCGACGCCGGCGCGGCTGATACAGTTCAACCGCGCACTGGCCGCAAGGGTAGCGGTTTACCGCCAGCTATGGGGGGAAGCGCTCGCCGCGCTCAACGAATCGAACTTTAACCTGAACGGTATCTTTAACGACGGATTCATGCACATTTTCAGCGCCAACTCGGGCGACCAGCTCAATCCCGTATTCCTGCCGCAGAACAATCCCGGTGAGAACCGGCTGGCGCACCCTTCGTATGCCGCGCAGATCGCGCCGGCCGACGACCGCATCGGCAAAGCCACGCTCCGGTCCGCGCCCGCCAGTCTTGACGGGCTGGTGTCCAACCGTGACGTGTGGATACACACCAGCAATACCGCACCGATATATATCATCCGCAACGAAGAGCTGATCCTGATCTACGCCGAGGCCAAGATGAACCTGAACGCGTTCCCCGACGCAATAGTAGCCCTCAACCGGATCAGAACCGGTCATAACCTGACGCCCTACGCAGGCTCCGTCACAAAAGACGCGCTGATCACCGAAATGCTGAACCAGCGGCGTTATTCGCTGTTCGCCGAAGGGCACCGCTGGATAGACATGCGGCGCTATAACCGCCTGGACCAGCTGCCCAACGACCGGCCGAACGATAAGGTGTGGGACAAGTTCCCTATCCCGCTGCCGGAATCGAACCAGTAAAAAATAAAGCCGGTTTGTATGAAACCGGGGAGCTTCCCCGAATCAGGCAGCGTTAAAAAAGAGGGCCTGTTTAAATTAAAAAAGGCGACGGCTTCGGGATCGCTGAAACGATACGGGAGATAAATAAGGGCTGACCATTCCTATTGGTCAGCCCTTTTACTTTGCATAGCAGTAATTGGTTCCCGGTTATAATGCGTTGATAATTTGCCGGTGGATGCTGTATAACGGAGCATGGCGGCAAAATGTTACATTTCCCCGGGTCAGATCCCCCTGCGTTTCATTTCTTTCCTTATAAGGCCCAGTTCCCGGCCCATAGAGCCGGCAATGGAGGTATTTTCCTGCGCCCGGCGTATCAGGTAAGGCACCACGTCTTTCACCGGCCCGTAAGGCAGGTATTTGGAAACGCGGTAACCGGCGTGGGCCAGGTTAAAGGTGATATTGTCGCTCATGCCGTACAGCTGCGAAAAGCTCACGCGCGGGTGGTTGTGCGGGATGTCTTTTTCGTCGAGCAGGCGGGCGGCGAGCATGCAGCTGTCTTCGTTGTGGGTGCCGATAAACACGGCCAGGTGCTCGAGGCGGTCTATGCAGAAACGCACGGCCTCGTCGTAGTCTTCGACGGCGGCGTCTTTGTTGGGTTGAATGGGGGATGGATAAGCGTTCTCTTCCGCGCGTTTTCTTTCCTTTTCCATATAAGCGCCGCGCACGAGCTTGGCGCCGAGCAGGTAACCGGCCGCTTTGGCCTTGTCAAGGCTTTGATGAAGGAAGTCCAGCCGGTCGTGACGGTACATCTGAAAAGTGTTGTACACGATCACTTCGCCGCGGTTGAACAGGCCCATCATTTCATCGGCCAGATCGTCCACCGGCTGCTGCACCCAGGATTCTTCCGCGTCTACCAGCACGCCTACCTTTCCTTTCGCGGCGGCTTCGCAAATGGCATGGATGCGGTTGCGCACCCTTCCAAATTCTTCTTTTTCTTCCTGCGTAAGCGTTTCGCCTTTATGCATCTTTTCCAGCAGCTCAAAGCGGGCGAAGCCGGTCACTTTAATGGGAATAAAAGGAATATGCGGCTTGCCGGCGGCATATTGCACGGCCCGCAGAAATTCGGGCAGCGCGTTGTCGTAGTTCTCCTCTCCTTCCACGGCCTCCACGCTGTAATCGAGGGCTACGCCCACGCCGAAGCGGCCCAGCTCTTCCGCCGCCTTCACGGCTTCTTCGAGCGTTTCGCCCCCGCAGAACTGGTTAAAGATGGTGGATTTGATGATGCCTTTTACGGGCAGATGCAGTTTGAAGGCAATAGGCATGGCAAAGGCGCCGAGCTTTACCAGCCAGGGCTTGCCGATGCTGCTGAAAAGGAAGTTAGCCCGCTTTAAAGCCTTGTCGGACATATGTTCAAATGCGATAGCCGTATCCTCGAATGATAATGGTGGTTGCTGCTTTTCCATGGCGGGGCAAAGGTAAGGGGACGGCATTGGTTTAACAAAAAAGAGCATTCACTCCTGATAGTTTTCTGACATACAGGCAGGTGCGCGGCTATGATGTGGAATTTTTTTTGTTATATTTAACCCGGGACAGCGTACACCAAAATCCTATTCCCAACCATGAGCGCAACACATACGCAACTCCGGCGGCCGAGGCTGCCACTGTATATGAAAAAACGGCGTAACTGGCAACCTGTTGCCCTTACGCTGATCGTCGTTATGCTCATCGCATCCGGCATCCTGTATTACCTCGCGGGCCGCCACCAGCGCAGCTCCGCCATGCTCGAGCCGGGCAAGCGGTACATCACCTTCCAGAGCGCCTACGGCCAGCGCAAAGCCGTGAAGCTGCCGGACAGCACGCTCGTCATCCTCAACTCCCGTTCCAAATTATACATGCCCGAGGGTTTCCCGCAGAACCGCACGCTCGTGCTGGACGGGGAAGCGTTTTTTTCGGTGCCTTCCGCCGGTCAGGAAATGGTCATTTTAACCGACAAGCTCAAGACCCGCACACCGGGCGCCACCTTCCGCCTGCGCTCGCTCGAAAGCCAGAGCGGGGCCTATTGTCTCGTGCTCAGCGGGCAGGCCCATGTGGGCAAAAGCTACTACTCGCCTACCGATAACGCCACGGAAGACCTCTCCTCAGGGGAAAGCGTGCTCGCCAATAAAGGCATCGACCTCATGGAAAAAGAGACCTTCGAGCTGGCCGAACAGGAAGAATGCCTGGAAGGAAAGCTGGTTTTCAACAATACGCCGCTGCCTGCAGCGTTTAAAAAGATGGAGGACTGGTTCGGCGTGGAAATGGAAATGAAAGGCCGCGCACGCAGCGAATCCGTGACGGGCGTTTTTAACCCGCAGTCCATGGAAGACCTGCTGACCGTTCTCGGCGACAGCATCGGTTTTACCTACCGTGTCACCCGCGATAAGGTGGTGATCAAATTCTGAATCCAGCTTTTTTCCATATCCTGGCTCAAAAAATAAATGCCGGTTGTCCGAAGCAGACAACCGGCATTTTTTATGGAAAACCTTTCCGCGGGATCAGATCTCCCGTTCGTCCACGGGAAGGTTCCTGATCAGGTTCTCGAAGAGGTCGCCCTCGTAATCGTCGTAAGCGCCGTAGGCATTGATGATGTAGCCGATAAAGCCGTCCGCGTTCTCGAGCAGGTACAGCACCGCGGAATCCGACGGGTTGCTGTCTCCTTCAAAACGGAACGTGCGGATGATCTTCATGCCCTGCGAGCCGAATATCCGGCCGGAATCCTGGTCTTCCAGGCGCCCGTCTTCCAGCAGCCGCAACTCGTGATCGATGCCCCGTTCTTTCAGTACGTCCATCACGCCGGTGAGCGTGGTCATGCCATTGGGTGTAGTGTCCATATACGATTATTTTGAGTGAGGACTTAGCTCAGCTCCTGGCCTACCCTTTTGAGCAGCTCCAGGGTTTTGCGCACGCCAACTTCTTCGCTGTCTTTGCTGCCTTCGTATTCGATGCCAACAAATCCGGTATAGCCGGCTGCCTTCACAATTTCCATCATTTTTCTGAAATCCGTCTGGGTTTCGTTGCCTTGCGCGTCGAAATCGTGCGTTTTGGCGCTCACGCCTTTGGCATAAGGCATCAGTTCGGTAACGCCTTTGTAGCGGTCGTACTCTTCGGCGCAGGGGGTGCTGTAATCGCCGTCTTTCTGGCGTCTTACGCAGAAGTTGCCGAAGTCCGGCAGGGTGCCGCAGCTGGGCTTGTTCACGCCTTTCATTACATCGCTCAGCCAGATGCCGTTGGAGGAATAGCCGCCGTGGTTTTCCACGATCACACCGATGTTAAAGTCCTTGGCGAAGTCCGTCAGGCGGCCGAGACCGTCGATGGCGGCCTTTTTCACGTCTTCTTCCTTACCGGTGCCGGCAGCGTTCACGCGGATGGAGTGGCAACCGAGGAACTGCGCGGCTTCCACCCATTTGTAGTGGTTTTCTACCGCCTGCGTGCGTTTTTTGGCGTCGAGGTCGCCCAGCTCGCCTTCGCCGTCGCACATGATGAGCACGCTGGTAACGCCGTTGTCGTCCGCACGTTTTTTCAGCTCGGTGAGGTATGCTTTATCTTTTGCTTTGTCTTTGAAGAACTGGTTCACGTATTCCACGCCGGTGATGCCGAAATCCTTTTTGGCTTTCTCTGCAAAGTCGAGGTTGGACATTTTACCCGAGAAAAGGGCGTTGTGGAACGACCATTCCGCGAGGGAAATTTTGAAGAAGAGGTCTGTTGCGCCGCCGCCTGCGGTGCCGGTGCTATCGGCGTTCGTGGAATCTCCGTTGCCGGAAGTGCCGCCGCTGTTGCAGGCTTCGAGAAAAGCGGGTCCGAATGATGCGCCTGCGGTAACAATACCCAGCTGGCGTAAAAAATGTCTGCTGTACGTGGATTATGACATTGTTTTAAGA
>JBQCFV010000368.1:0-10977 GCA_051958695.1 Chitinophaga sp.
GTTTCAGCAGGAAGTAGCGGCTCTTTTTCTTGTATTCTTTTTTGAGCAGTTTTTTATAGTCGGCGGCGGACCTGTCCCGGAAAAGTTCGGCGAGGCGGATGGAAAGCGAATCGACGTTATCGGCGAACACCGTGCTTTTGGGATCGTCCAGCCCGTCGGCCTTGAAGTCGATGCGGATATCGAAATAGGGAATGGAGGTGGAAAGCATGCGGCCTTCTTCGGAGTAGATGGTGCCGCGGTCGGCGTCAAGGTCCATAAAGGCGGTGTGCAGGCTGTCGGACATGCTGCGCCAGTAATCGCCCTGGATGTTCTGGATAAAGAAGACCCGGCCAAGGATAGCCACGGCGAAAAGGCCCATGCCGATAAGGCAAAGGTAAGCGCGCCAAAGTATGTCCTTTTTAATCTCCATGCCGGGTTAGTGTCAGTATCGTTTGTTTGTTATTGCTCGTTTTCTGCTTTCTTTTTCACTTCGATGCGTTGCGGCGGGGTGCTCAGTTCTTTCAGGCCCAGCGGTTCCACGGCTTTGCTCACTTCGCTCAGCTTGCTGCGGAACATCAGTTCGCTTTTCACGCTGAGGTATTCCCATTTCAGCTCCTTGATCTCCCGGCTCAGCTTGTTGATGCGGCGTACTTTCTTTTCCGCGAGGTGACTGTTGGAGATGTATACCAGCGCGATCACGGCGAGGAAAAGGAGGAAGGGCAGGTTCCTGACGATCAGCTGATAGTTGATCCGCAGGCGCCATTCTTTCCTGGGCTCCCGCAAAAGGTCATCGGGGAGCGCATCTTCTTCCGGTATGTGCTTTTCTTCTTCCAGCAACGCTTAAAGGTTTAACGACAGTTTATACGCAATCTTTTTTCCGGTAACAAGGGGATAGGATGGAAGTAACGGTAACGGCTATATCTTTTCGGCGACCCTTAATTTGGCGCTCCTGCTTCGCGGGTTGGCCCGCAGTTCCGCTTCACCGGCCGTTATGGGCTTTTTTGTGATCAGCCTGAATATTTTCGGCGGGGTTTCGAAGCTGTACGGATTATCGTCCGCCATTTCGAAGCTGCCTGCCTTCATATAGTTCTTCACCAGCCTGTCTTCCAGCGAATGGAAGGTGATAATGGACAGCCGGCCTTCCGGTTTCAGTACCTGGGCCGATTGGGCCAGCAGGTCTTTGAGGGCGCCCAGCTCGTCGTTTACCGCTATCCGCAGCGCCTGGAACACCTGCGCGAGGTATTTGGCGGGGTTGCCTTTTACCACGGGCTGTATGAGTGATTTGAACTCGGCGATGGTGCGAAGGGGGTGCGCTTTCCGCAGCTGAACGATCAGCCGTGCCAGGGTGCGGGAGTTGGTCACTTCGCCGTAGTCCTGGAAAAGCTGGTGCAGGTGCTGTTCGGAATAGGTCTGGAGCACGTCTGCGGCGGTCACGGTATTGCGCGTGTCCATCCGCATGTCCAGGTTCCCATCGAACCGGGTGGAAAAACCCCTGGCACCGGTATCGAACTGGTAGGAGGAAACCCCCAGGTCGGCCAGCAGCCCGTCCGCGTCCAGCGCTTTGTGCAGCCGGAGAAAACGGTGCAGGTGACGGAAATTTTCCCTCACGAAGATCACCCGGTCGTCCACAATGCGGTTGCGGTAAGCGTCCTCGTCCTGGTCGAACACGATCAGCCGCCCCTGCGGGCCCAGCTGTTCGAGGATGGCCCTGGAATGGCCGCCGCCGCCGAAAGTGGCGTCGATGTAGGTGCCGTCCGGCCGGATCGCCATATTGGCCACCACTTCGTGCAGGAGAACGGGCAGGTGATACTGAGATGCTTCCATATGCGCCGTTTTACGCTCCCGGGTTTGACCCGTCGCCCCCGGCCATCACCTGTTGGGCGAGGCTGCTAAAGGCATCCGGTGAAAAATTATCACAGAACTCCTGGTATTTCTGTTTGTCCCAGATCTCGATCTTGTTGTTGGCGGCCGTGAGCACGATGTCTTTTTCGAGCCCGGCATGCGCCATCAGGTTCTTCGGTATGTTCAGCCTTCCCGCGCTGTCCAGCTCCAGGATGGTGGCCCCGTTGAGAAAATAGCGGCGGAATTCCCTAACTTTCGGATCAAAATCGTTCAACTTGCCAATTTTCTCCTGGATAGGCTGCCACTCGTTCATCGGGTACAGCGTCAGGCACTTTTCAAACCCGCGGTTCAGCACGAACTGGTTGCCCGCACTTTCTGCGATCTGCCGTTTAAAACCGGCAGGCAGCAGGAAGCGCCCTTTCGCGTCCAGCGTTGCTTCATATTCGCCTAAAAATCCTGTCATGCTGAGTTTTAGTACCTGATTTCCATTTTCTAACACAAAATAACACTTTTTCCCACTTTTAACCGAAAAAATGTATTATATATTTTTTCCACAAAAGCATAGCGCCTGCAAACGAGGGTTTGAGCCAGGTTGTTTTGGAAAGGGTGTGGATAGTTGTGAAGAAGATGTGGAAAAGATGTTGATAATGTGAGTAATTATGTTGACAACCACCAAACGGACCCAAACAGCCAATTTTGCAAAATTTTAACGGCCGCTTTCTTCATTCCTACCATTATTTGCTTTTAATTCGTACCTTCGCGATTCTTTTTTATGAGGAAAATTCTCTTATATACCGGCCTTGCAGCCGCCATCATTGTTTCCGCATCCTGCAACAAGGAGCTGCGGAAGATCGAAAAAAGCAACGACCTGGAGAAAAAACTGGCGTACGCCGATAAGATGTACGAGAAGAAAAAATACCAGCTCGCACAAACACTGTATGAGGAGATGATCCCCGTGTTCAAAGGCACCGACAAGTTCGAGCCCCTGTATTATAAATACGCTTACTGCTCTTTCTACCTGAAAGACTACCAGCAGGCCGCTTTCCACTTCAAAAACTACCTGGAGTCGCTGCCCAGCAGCCCCAGGGCCCAGGAAATCGACTACCAGCAGGCGTATTGTTATTACAAGCTCTCTCCCAAGGTGTCCCTCGACCAGACCAGCACCAACAAGGCCATCGCCTCCATGCAGACCTTCATCAACACCTATCCCAATTCCGATAAATCTTCGGAAGCCAGCGTAGTGATAGACCTGCTGAGAAGGAAGCTGGAACAGAAAGAGTACAATGCGGCCGAGCTGTATTACAACCTCGGTCATTATAAAGCCGCCGGCGTAAGCTTCAAAAGCCTGATGAGGGCCTATCCCGATTCGGAAAAAAGCGACAGCTACAAATACATGGCCATCAAGTCGTACTACCTGTACGCCAAAAACAGCGTGTATTACCGGCAGAAAGAACGTTACGAGACCGTGCTGACCGAATTCATGGAGTTTTCAGACCGCTACCCAAGCAGCAAACTGAAAGAGGATGCGGAAAAATATTATAACTTAGCAAAAAATAACATCAAATCCCTGGAAAATGAGCAAAATAAAGAGAAGTCTAACCAGTAGCATCAATCCCTGGGTAGAGACCAGGAACACCACCGATATCAAGAACAGGACCGGTAACCTGTATGAATCGATTGCCATTATTGCCAAAAGGGCAAACCAGATCAATATTACCGTAAAGGAAGAACTGCATTCCAAACTGGAAGAGTTCGCCAGCCATACGGACAACCTGGAAGAAGTGCATGAGAACAAGGAGCAGATCGAGATCTCCCGTTTTTATGAAAGACTGGCCAATTCAGCCATCCAGGCTACCAACGAGTTCCTGGACAACAAGATCTATTTCCGTAAGAACGACGACGACCTGTACAGCTGATCGCCACCGGTTATCGAAAAAATACTACCTTCATAGCGGCAGAATGTATCGTTCTGCCGCTTTTGTTTTGCCACCATGTTACAAGGGAAAAAAATTCTATTGGGCGTATCCGGCAGCATCGCAGCTTATAAAGCCGCCCTGCTCGTGCGCCTGCTCGTGAAGGAAGGCGCCCAGGTGAAGGTGATCATGACGCCCGCCGCCTGCGACTTCATTACGCCGCTGACCCTCTCCACGCTTTCAAAGAACGAAGTAGGCCTGCACGTCAGCGAGAACGGCAGCTGGAGCAACCACGTGATGCTCGGCCGCTGGGCCGACGTAATGCTGGTGGCGCCCGCTTCCGCCAATACTATTGCAAAAATGGCCAATGGCATCTGCGACAACCTTTTGCTGGCCGTATATCTTTCCGCCACCTGTCCCGTGCTGTTCGCTCCCGCCATGGATGAGGACATGTGGCTGCACCCTTCCACCAAAAACAACGTGGCAAAGCTGCTCGGCTATGGCAACCGCCAGCTGCCCGTGCACCGCGGCGAGCTGGCCAGCGGGCTTTTCGGGGAAGGCCGCATGGCGGAACCGGAAGCCATCGTATCGTACCTCTATTCTTTTTTTACCGAGCCGGCGAAAGAACGGCCCCTGAAGGGCAAAACCGCCCTCGTATCCGCGGGGCCCACGCAGGAGCCCATCGATCCCGTGCGTTTTATCAGCAATCATTCCAGCGGTAAAATGGGGATTGCGCTGGCCGAAGCCCTTGCCGACGCGGGCGCTTCCGTACAGCTGGTGCTCGGGCCCACGCCGCTTTCCACCACGCATAACGGCGTTACCGTGACCCGCGTGGTGACCGCCGCCGAAATGTTCGATACCTGCACCGCGCTGGCGCCGCAGTCGGATATCATCGTGATGGCCGCTGCCGTGGCGGATTACCGGCCGCGCAACGTGGCGGATAAAAAGATCAAGAAGAAGGACGAAGAAATGAGCCTGGAGCTGGAAAAAACGGCGGACATCGCCCGCACGATAGGCGCCGCTAAAAAGAACGGACAGCTGCTGGTGGGCTTTTCGCTGGAAACCAACCACGAAAAGGAATACGCGGTCAAAAAACTCAACGAAAAAAATATGGACATGGTGGTGCTCAACTCCCTCAACGATCCGGGGGCGGGCTTCAATCACGATACCATGAAAGTAACACTGCTCGCCCGCAACGGTAATGAGCAGGCGCTGACCCTGCAATCCAAGCAGGACGTGGCGCGTACCATCGTAAAGGCTATAATCGAATTGCAACATGTATAGAACGACCCTGCTTTGCTGCGTGTGCCTGTTTGCCTGTTTCTTTTCAGCGGCCGCGCAGGAGCTGCGCGCCAACGTTTCCGTGCAGCCCAGTCCGCAGCTCGGCAACAGTACGGACAGGCGGGTGTTCAACACCCTGCAGACCGCCATGGCGGAGTTCATCAACAACCGCCGCTGGTCTGACGACGCCTATGCGCCCGGCGAACGCATCGAATGCAACTTCCTGCTCACCGTGTCCGAAGCCCTCGGCAACAATACTTTCAGGGCCTCGCTTACCGTGCAGGCCGCGCGCCCGGTGTACAATTCCGCCTACAATACCAGCATCCTCAACATACAGGACCCGAACGTGGTGTTCCAGTACGTAGAATTTCAGCCGCTGGAATTTAACGAGCAGCGCATCGGCGGCACCAACCCGCTGCAATCCAATCTCACCGCCATTCTTGCATTCTACAATTACATCATCATCGGTCTTGACGCCGATTCTTTCGCGCCCCGCGGCGGCGATATCTTTTTCAAAAAGGCGCTCAACATCGTGAACAATGCGCCCGACGGGAAAGACATTTCCGGCTGGAAAGCGTTTGAAGGCAACCGCAACCGTTACTGGATACAGGACAACCTGCTCAACACCAAGTTCAGCGCCTTTCACGACGTCATGTACCAGTATCACCGCCTCGGGCTGGACATGATGTACGAGGACGTGAACAAGGGCCGCGCGGCGATCATGAATTGCCTGAACATGCTTACCGGCATCAACGCCGATCAGCCCAATTCCATGATCGTGCAACAGTTTTTTCTCGCCAAAAGCGACGAGCTGCTGAAAGTATTCTCCAAGGCGCCGCCGCAGGAAAAAGTACGCGCCGGGCAGCTGCTGGCTTCGCTCGACGTGCCGAACGCGAATAAATATCAGCAATTAAGATAAATGAAGAACATGCGAACAATGGCTTGGCTGTTACTGTTAGGCGGAATGCTGGCTTGCGGCGACGCGGAACGTACGCCTTCCGATGTGCTGCCGGCGGAAAAGATGCGGGATATTTTGCTCGATATGAACTACGCCGATGTGGCGGGCCGCGACCAGCTTGTGGATTCCACGCTGGTGAACGATTCCGTGAGAGAGGTAAAAGTGAAGACCTATTACGTACAAATATTGCAGCTGCATGGCGTTACGCGCGAGGAGTTCATGCGCAGCTACCATTTTTATGAGTCCCACCCCAACCGGTTCGAGGCCATTTACAAAGAAATGGGCGCGATCGTACAGCGGCGGCGGGAAGTGATGGATTCTACCGATAATGTGGCGCGCGAGCGCGCAGCAAGGGCCGCGGGCGTCAAAACCCGCCGTGATTCGCTGTTCTGGCCCAGTTCAGACAGCCTGAAGCTGATTTTACCCTGATACAGATATAACACCAAAACATGAAGAAACAAGTTGCTAACGCCGATGAAGCCATCGCCGGGATAGCCGACGGCGCCACATTGATGCTCGGGGGCTTCGGTCTCTGCGGCATTCCAGAGAACTGCATCGCCGCGCTCGTGCGCGCAGGCGCGAAAAACCTCACCTGCATCTCCAACAACGCGGGGGTAGACGATTTCGGGCTGGGCCTCCTGCTCAAAACCAGACAGATCAAAAAAATGATGGCCTCCTACGTCGGCGAGAACGCCGAGTTCGAACGGCAATTGCTTTCAGGCGAGCTGGAAGTGGACCTCATCCCGCAAGGCACGCTGGCTACGCGTATCGCCATGGCCGGCTTGGTCATTCCCGCATTTTTTACGCCCGCCGGCTTTGGCACCGAAATAGCCGAAGGAAAAGAAACGCGGCGCTTCAACGGCAAGGACTATCTCATGGAACTGGCCCTGCACGCGGATTTCGCCATCATCAAAGCATGGAAGGGCGATACCCTGGGCAACCTCGTGTTCCGCAAAACCACCCGCAACTTCAGCACGTCCATGGCGAAAGCCGGCAAGGTCACCATCGTGGAAGTGGAGCAGCTCGTGCAGCCCGGAGAGCTGGACCCGGACGCCATCCATGTGCCGGGCATTTATGTGCACCGCATTTTCCAGGGAGCGCACTATGAAAAACGTATTGAAAGAAAAACCGTAAAAATCTGACACCATGGCCCTCGATAAATTTGGTATTGCGAAACGAATAGCGCAGGAGCTGCGCGACGGGATGTACGTGAACCTCGGCATCGGCATACCCACGCTGGTGTCCAACTTCGTGCCCGCGGGCATCACCATTATGCTGCAAAGCGAGAACGGCATGCTGGGCATGGGCCCTTACCCCACCGAAGAAGAAATAGACGCCGACCTTATCAACGCCGGTAAAGAAACCGTGACCGTGCTGCCCGGCAGCGCGTTCTTCGATTCCGCCGAGAGCTTTGGCATGATACGCGCGGGCAAGGTAGACCTGACCGTGCTCGGCGCCATGGAAGTATCGGACAACGGCGACATTGCTAACTGGAAAATACCCGGCAAGATGGTAAAAGGCATGGGCGGCGCAATGGACCTCGTAGCGTCCGCGCAGAACATCATTGTGGCCATGATGCACACGAACCCGAAAGGCGAAAGCAAGCTGTTGCCAAAATGTACGCTACCGCTTACCGGCGTACATTGCGTAAAAAAAATAGTGACCGAGCTGGCCGTGCTGGACGTGACCGGCCAGGGCTTTAAACTGCTGGAACGCGCACCCGGCGTGAGTGTTGACGAGATCAAAGCAAAAACGGCAGGACGGCTGATCGTGGAAGGAGATGTTCCTGAAATGGTTTTATAATCGTAACTTTCAGTATGCAATTGTGTTATAACGGAAAATTCATGGCGGGAGACAAACCCTTGCTGACCGTAGATAACCGCAGTTTCAGGTATGGCGACGGATGTTTTGAAACCATGAAAGTGTACCAGGGACAACTGTTATTGGCAGATCTTCATTTCGAGAGGCTGATCGCCAGTTTGCATCTCCTGCATTTTCACATACCCGCGCATTTTACAAAAAATTATTTCACCGGTCTCATCAAAGAGCTCTGCCGCCTCAACGACGTCAGCGAGCTGGCGCGTGTGCGCCTCACCGTATGGCGCGCCGGTACGGGCCTTTATGACCCGGTGGACCATACCCCGCACTTCATTATCCAGTGCTGGGAATTGCCGGAGCATATATTCGAGCTGAATGCGGCAGGGCTGCTGCTGGACGTTTTCCCCGACGCAGTAAAAAGCTGCGACAAGATCGCCAACGTAAAATCAAACAACTGTCTGCCTTATGTGCTGGCCGCGCTCTATGCCAAACAGCGGCATGTGAACGAAACCGTGCTGCTCAACCAGCATGGCCGTGTGGCAGACACCACCATTGCGAATATTTTTATCGTCAGGAACAACAATATCTACACGCCGCCATTGACCGAAGGTTGCGTATGCGGCGTGATGCGGAAGTACCTGCTGCAGAAAGACCTTTCGTTCCGGGTGACCGAACAGCCGCTGTCCGTCGAAGACCTGGAGACGGCCGATGAGATCTTCCTGAGCAACGCTATTTTTGGTATTCGCTGGGTAGGGCGTTTCCGCAACAGCAGTTATGGGAACGCGACGTCGGCTATTTTGCATGAGATGTTGTATGAGTCGATGTTGTAACGGGTTGCCCACGGAGGTAGCAATATGCTGCCTTTCCATCCGCATATTTGATTTTTGATCTATCTTTGCCGGCGCAAATACAGCTATTCGAAATTTTATAAATCCAGATGTCCCTAACTTTATTTACATGAATATACGCGACCTCTTTATATACCTTAAATTGCGAAAACCCAATTTCACGTATGAATTTCTCCCGGACGAAAACAATATCGAAGTATTAAACTTCTATCCGACGAACCCGCAGAGACTATGGCACTACCTGTACGTGATGCACTATTTTTCACATCTGATCACACCGGACAATACCTTGTTGATCGGTTCTGTTTTCGGCCCCAAACTAAAGCTCAAGCTCAGCAAAAGCCACGTTAAGGTGTTTTATTCGTGTGAAAATGTCAAGCGCTTCCCCAAATACATGGATCAATGCAGGAGGTTCGCGGATTTCGTCATTGCATTCGATTATACAGACACAGATAAATATCAGCGTTTCCCCATCTGGCTGGAATATTTTTTCGAACCGGCCTCTACCCTTGACACGATCCGCACGGTGTTGTCGGGGTTTGTGAGAAATTACTGTCCGGCAAACGAAATGAAATTCGCATCGATGGTTTGTAGTCATGATGAGGGTAAACTCAGTACCAGAACCAAGCTGTTCCATGCCCTTAGCCAGATTGACCGTGTAGACAGTGGCGGAGCTTATCTGAACAATACCGCGGCCCTGAAGGAAGAATTTAACGACGACAAGGCGAAGTTCATTGGTCATTATAAATTCAATATCTGTCCCGAGAATACAGACCGGAAAGGATATGTGACGGAAAAAGTGTTCCAGGCCATCCGGAGTAATGCCATTCCTGTTTATTGGGGCGGATTGAATAATCCCGAGCCGGATGTGCTGAATAAAGACGCTATCCTGTTCTACAACGGGCCGGAAAGCATGCCGGGTCTGCTCAGGCAGATTGAAGAACTGCACCGCAATCCTAAATTATACAGCGAATTTATTGCCCAGCCAAAGTTTCAGCCGCATGCGGATGAATATATCATGCACTTGTTCGATAGTCTGCATTCGAAATTGAAGAAAGTTTTGGCGGGGAAGAATGGGAGTGTGGGTTTGTGATTCCAAGAATCCATCACATCAGTCGCCTCAACCCACAAATTTAGTGAGAAAAAAAACGTCGTTTAATCAGAGAAAAAATCGTCGCACAATCCGCTAAGCATCCCGCTTCGCGGCCATCTCCTTCAACTTCTCGACCGCCTCTTTCCCTTTCTCGCCTAAATCCAGGCTGTACTCATTCACATACAGGTCAATATGCTGCCGCATCACGTTCTCATCCATTTCCTGCGCATGCGCTTTTACATAAGGGGAGAGAACAGGGTACTGCCTGTAGGCGTGTTGCAGGCTCTCATGGATCAACCGGTCCACTTTGGCGCGAACGTCCGCCGCAACATCTTTCCGGATAAAAATGCCGCCTAACGGGATCGGCTGGCCGGTTTTGTTTTCCCAGAACTCACCGAGGTCGATCAGCTTCACCAGCCCTTTCTGCTGGTAGGTGAACCGGTTTTCGTGGATGATCACGCCCGCGTCCGCACGGCCGGTCAGCACCGCCTGCTCGATGTCGGAGAACAGCATTTCTTCTTTGTTCAACGCTTCCGGGAATGCAATGGAAAACAGCAGGTTGGCGGTTGTAAAAGCGCCGGGAATAGCGATCTTCATGTTTTTTACCTCATCCAGCGGCACGGCGTTCTTTGAGATCAGCAAGGGCCCGCAGCCACGGCCGAGCGCGCTGCCGCTGTTGAGCAATTCGTATTTGCCGGCAACTTTCAAACCGGCGGCAAAACTGAGCTTGGTGATATGCAGTTTTCCCTGGATGGCCCATTGGTTAAGGGTTTCAACGTCTTCCAGCCGGGTGTCGAACTGAAGACCGCCGGTATCGATCGCGCCGTTTACCAGGGCGTCGAAAATAAAAGTATCATTCGGGCAGGGGGAAAATCCAAGGCTCAGGTTCATCTGTCGTTTTTTTTGCCGTACAAATGTAAGGAAATGAGGTCATAGCCGCGGGGCGCTTACCGGCGGGTAAGCATTAGAGGAAGAACCCTGTTTGTTTGCCGGTCACATCAATTGAAGGATCAGTTCTTTCAGCGTTACATTCAGTTCCTTCACCGCCAGCGGGATGTTCCATTTGCTTTTATCCCTGATCTCCACATAGTTGGACACCGAGCGCAACTGCAGGAACGGAATGCCTTCCATCAGGCAGGCGTAGTGGAACGCGGCGCCTTCCATGCTTTCGATATCGGGGTTGTACAGCTGTTCAAGCCGGGAAATAGTCGCTGTTTCCCCGCTGACGGTATTGACCGTCACGCC
>JBQCFV010000369.1:0-3646 GCA_051958695.1 Chitinophaga sp.
GATCCTGAATTCAAATACCGCCAGCGCTATGCCGATCTCGTGATCAATCCGCAGCTGAAAGACGTGTTCATCAAACGCACCCGCCTGATGCAGACCATGCGCGACTTTTATAACGGGCTCGGTTATCTCGAAGTGGAAACGCCCATCCTGCAAGCCATCCCCGGCGGCGCCGCGGCGCGCCCCTTCGTAACGCATCACAACGCGCTCGACATCCCGCTGTACCTGCGCATCGCCAACGAGCTGTACCTGAAAAGGCTGATCGTAGGCGGGTTTGAAGGCGTGTACGAATTTGCCAAAGACTTCCGCAACGAAGGCATGGACCGTACGCACAACCCCGAGTTCACCGTAATGGAAATGTACGCCGCGTACAAGGATTACAACTGGATGATGGCCACCACCGAAGCCCTGCTCGAAAAAGTGGCGCTCAACGTGAACGGCTCCACCAAAGTGACCGCGGGCGATAAAGAGATCGACTTCAAAGCGCCGTACCGCCGTGTAAGCATGTACGACGCTATTAAGGAACATACCGGCTTTGATATTTCCAACATGGACGAAGCGCAGCTGCGCGACGTGTGCAAACAGCTGAACATCCCCGTGGAAGCCAGCTCCGGCAAAGGCAAGCTGATAGACGAAATATTCGGTGAAAAATGCGAGCATCACTACGTGCAGCCCACTTTCATCATCGATTACCCCGTTGAAATGAGCCCGCTCACCAAAAAGCACCGCGAAAAACCCGGCGTGGTAGAGCGTTTCGAGCTGATCGTCAACGGCAAGGAGATCGCCAACGCCTATTCCGAGCTGAACGACCCGGTCGATCAGCGGCAGCGTTTTGAGGACCAGGTGGAGCTGATGGCCCGCGGCGACGACGAGGCCATGTACATCGACCAGGACTTCCTGCGGGCGCTGGAATACGGCATGCCGCCCACTTCCGGCATTGGTATCGGCATCGACCGTCTGACGATGCTGATGACGAACCAGCCGAGCATCCAGGACGTGCTGTTTTTCCCGCAGATGCGGCCCGAAAAACCGGTGATCGCCGACTAGAAGAGATCGGTTTTCAAATATGATACAGGCGCTCCGCACCCGCGGGGCGCTTTTTTTATGCGCCGGCTGAAGGATGTTTTAATCCGGCTAAAAAACGGCAAAGTTTTTCCTGTATAAGACAAAAGCCGGGGTAAAAGCATTGCCCCGGCAGAGATAAAGCATACATAAAGCATGGATAAAGCGTAGATAGTGCTATAGCGCCATCACATAATTTGAACAAATCCCCTTCTCTTCCGTTTTGTTAAAAACCTCCATCCCATGAAAATAAAGATCCCCACGTTCGCCGCCGTGGTGCTGTTTGCCCTCATATGGCTGTACTTCGGCATCAATCATCTTGTAAATGCGGACACACTGGCGTCTATGACTTCCACGGTGCCGGGCGGCACCTTCTGGATCTATTTCACCGGCGCCTGTATGATACTGGCGGGCATTTCGATCATCGCCGGCAAATGGACGCGCGTGGCCTGTTACCTGCTGGCGCTGATGCTGCTGATATTTATCGTGGTGATACATATCCCGGCGCTGAACAAAGGGAACGTGTATGCGCCGTTCAATATCCTGAAAGACCTGGGGCTGATGTCCGCTTCCATCGTGATCGGGAATGTACGGGGCCATATCAAACAACTGGGGCAGTGAAAGAATTCACCGCCCCCTTTAATTTCGACCATATCCTATGAAAAACCAGTTCGAATGTAGCTTGCTTTTGAATCGCCCGCACACTGCATTTCACGGAACGCCGCTTTTGACCAATAACCGGTATATTCCTCCTTATATCCGGTAAAACCTCCGCCGCCGGTATATTTCATTGCCAAATTTGATATTTGATCTTTATTTTCGTTGCCTTGCGGCGGCATAACCCGCAATGACCATCAACCTGTATATTATGAGAAGCATCCAAAAACTATTGCCGGTATGGGTTACCGGCCTCGCTATGCTGGCTGCCATGCCGGCGGTGGCGCAGGAAAAAAAAGAGCTGGACTTTGACAAGATATTCTCCGGTTCCCTGCGGCTCACCGATCCCTTACCCAGCATACAA
This sequence comes from Chitinophaga sp., assembly GCA_051958695.1. Taxonomy (GTDB): domain Bacteria; phylum Bacteroidota; class Bacteroidia; order Chitinophagales; family Chitinophagaceae; genus Chitinophaga. Next base: position 2,081 of record JBQCFV010000369.1, read on the forward strand.
GGCTGGGCGGACAAAGATCACTACATCGAATCCCGCCAGGGCAGGCAATTGAGCGTGGACGTGAAATCGGGCAGAACAACGCCTTATACGCCGCCGCCCGCTACCGGCGCCACCGTGGCCGTGAAACGCAACGACGTGTACGTGCAGCTGCCCAACGGCGGCGAAGAGATCAGGCTCACCAGCGACGAAGCAGAGGAAAAAAACCCCACCCTTTCCCCCGACGAAAAATACGTGGCCTTTACCCGCAACAACGACCTGTACGCCGTGGAAGTGGCCACCAAAAAAGAGATCCGGTATACGACCGACGGTTCCGACGTGATCTATAACGGCTGGGCCTCATGGGTGTATTATGAAGAAATACTCGGCCGCCCGAGCCGCTATCGCGCATTCTGGTGGAGCCCGGACAGCAAAAAGATCGCCTTCATGCGCTTCGACGATTCCAAAGTACCCGTATTCCCGATCTACAGCGAAGTGGGCCAGCACGGTTTCCTCGAGAACACGCGCTACCCGAAGGCGGGCGATACCAACCCCGAGGTGAAGCTCGCCGTGGTGCCCGTTACCGGCGGCAACATCACCTGGGCCGACTTCAACGAAAAAGACGACCAGTATTTCGGTCAGCCCTTCTGGAGCCCGGACGGCAGCGCGCTCTGGGCGCAATGGATGCCGCGCGAGCAGAACCATCTCATCATCTACGCCATCGATCCGCAAACCGGCGCCAAAAAAGCGCTGTACGACGAAACGCAGAAAACCTGGATCGACTGGTTCACCGACATCTACTTCCTGGAAAACAATAAAGGCTTTATCGTAAAAAGCGATAAATCCGGCTGGGACCACCTGTACCTGCACAATATGGACGGCAGCCTGAAGCAGCAGCTCACCAGCGGCAGCTGGCGCGTACGGCAGGTGCTCTTGATCGACGAGAAAAAACAAGCCGTGTATTTCACCGCCCGCAAAGAAGCCTCCACCCGCTTCGACCTGTACAAGGCTAACCTGAAAGGCGGCGAACCGCAGCGCCTCACCTTCGGCGAATTTTCACACGACGTGAAGCTGAGCCCGCGCGGGGATTATTTCATCACCACCTACAGCAACCTCAACACGCCGCCGCGCATGGCGCTGCTCAACGAAAAAGGTAAAGTGATCCGCGAGCTGGGCAATTCCCGCGGCGAAACGCTGGATACCTACAAGATCGCGCCCACCGAACTGCGCACCTATAAAACCCGCGACGGGCTTACGCTGCCGCTGACCATCATCTGGCCGCTGCACATGGAGCCGGGCAAAAAATACCCCGTACTTGTAAGCATCTACGGCGGGCCCGACGCAGGCACCGTATACGATACCTGGCGCACCAGCCTGCCCGCGCAATGGTACGCACTGGAAGGGCTCATCCAGGTGTCTATCGACAACCGCGCGGCAGGGCATCTCGGCAAAGTGGGCATGAACTACATTCACCGCCAGCTGGGCAAATACGAGATCGAGGATTATATCGACGCCGCTAAATGGCTCGGCACGCTGCCCGGCGTGGACGCCAGCCGCATGGGCATCACCGGCGGCAGCTTTGGCGGTTAT
>JBQCFV010000370.1:0-6132 GCA_051958695.1 Chitinophaga sp.
CGCCATTATCGACGCCGAGCATGCCTTTGACAGCTCTTATGCCCGCAAGCTGGGCGTGGATGTGGACTCGCTGCTGATCTCCCAGCCCGACCATGGCGAGCAGGCGCTGGAAATTGCCGACAGGCTGATCCTTTCCGGTGCGGTAGACGTAGTGGTGATCGACTCCGTGGCCGCGCTGGTACCAAAAGGCGAGCTGGAAGGCGAAATGGGGGAAAGCAAAATGGGCCTGCAGGCCCGTCTCATGAGCCAGGCCCTCCGCAAGCTGACCGCCACCATTTCCAAAACCAATTGCTGCTGCATATTCATCAACCAGCTGCGTGAAAAGATCGGTGTGATGTTCGGCAACCCCGAAACCACCACCGGCGGTAACGCGCTTAAATTCTACGCTTCCGTAAGGCTGGATATCCGCCGTATGAGCCAGATCAAAGACGGCGACGAAGCGATCGGCAACCGCGTAAAAGTGAAAGTGGTGAAGAACAAAGTGGCGCCTCCGTTCCGCATGGCCGAGTTCGATATCATCTTCGGCCAGGGCATTTCCAAAGTGGGCGAGCTGATAGACATGGGCGTGGAATACGGTGTGGTGCAGAAAAGCGGTAGCTGGTTCAGCTACGAAGGCAACAAGCTGGGCCAGGGCCGCGATGCCGTGAAGCAGCTGCTGCTGGACAATCCTGAAGTAGCCATCGAAGTGGAAGCCAAGATCAAGGCAAAACTCGCAGAACAGGGCTGATTTGAAGCAGGTTCTTTCGAATAGGGAGGGCCCGGTGGATCTGAAACCGGTTCTTCCAGATAAAGATTTTTAAACGTTCATTAAACGTTTGTTTGGGTTAGTTTAGTAGAAGGTCTGTTGTCTAACAGACCTTTCTCTTTTACTTCCCACTTTACAATGGAAGCATTACTTTTAACGTTCATGTAATGTAATGCCTACCTGTTACCAGATATTATCTATCCCTGAAACCGCTTCCCAACGGGAGATCAAAACCGCTTTCCGTAAACTTTCCCTGCGCTACCACCCCGACCGCAATAACGGCGACAAAGCCGCCGAAGCCAGGTTCCGCGAAGTGCTCGATGCATACAAAGTATTATGCGACCCGGATAAAAAGGCCTGGTACGACCGGCAGCTTTTTTATCAACGGCAACCGCCCCGGCCCGCGCCGCAGCCTCAACCCGTACAGCCCCAATCCTCGCCGCAACCACAACCGGTTTTCCGGCGGCGGTATTACCGCGGGCAGTACGCTGACGAATATGTGCAGCCGGACTTCAGCCGGATGCCCTGGAAGTTCATGGGTATGGTAACTGCAGGATTGATCGTTTTCTTCGTGCTGTTATACAACTTCGGCCCCAAACCCCAGGGCGTAAAACAGGAAAGGCCGGAAATGGTAAGACCCATGAAGATCGAGCCGGTATCAGCCGTAATCGAGGTACCGTTAAAACTAAAAGACGGCACTTTTGCCTCGGTGGCCGAGCTGCGCGCCCGGCACCGCGACGCCGACTTTGCCGAACTGCTTACCGACATAGACGGCGACGGTGAAAACGAGCTGCAATTATCGCTTACATATCCCGGGCAGGAAACGTTTACCAGCATGGACTATATTTTCAGGAAAGCCGGGAAAGCGCAGGATGCGCCGTACGAGGAATTTTTCTCGCACGAAGGCGGCACGTACATCGTAGGCAACAACATGCGCCTGTATTTCGACGCCGAAGTGGAGAACTACCGCAGCTGCGCTACATGCAAGGTAAGCGGTTTGCCAAACGCGCGCCTGGTGCCCGCCATCTACCTGCACGGCAGTAATGGCCGGCTTTGGTTCGCGGAAACGAACCCATGGCGGAACAGGGAAATAGCGGAAAATCTTGCGTACTTAAAAACAGCCGGTATACCCGAACTGCAAAACGGCCGCGACGACGGTACACGGAAAGAATACATCCGGCAGATCGTGGCGTATTATTTTAACAACCGCGATTACGCCGCCGCAGAAGCGATGTTCCGGAAATATTACCCGGCAACGGATGTGGACGCGGTTTGGAGCAGCGCCGCCGCCATTATCAAAACCTACCAGCAAAAAATAACCTCCAATGCTGCATTCGGCAACATGGAGGTTTTGTGAGCCACCCATCGGGATCGAACCGACGACCTGTTATTTACGAAACAACCGCTCTGACCAGCTGAGCTAGGGTGGCAGCTTTGCAAAAATAAGCGCCGGGACGATACGGTGTATACAACCCGGCGAAAAAATATTACTCCGCCTCTTCTTCTTCCGCTTCTTCATGATTGGTCTGCGCTTCTGAAGTAAGCGCGTCCCACAAAATATCTTTCAGTTCCTGCAGCCCTGTTTGCGTAACGGAGGATATAAAAACATGCGGCACGTCTTCCGGCAATTCCGCTGCTATAGCGGTTTTCAGCTCCTCATCGAGCATATCGCTTTTGCTGATGGCGATGAGGAACTGTTTGTCCAGCAGCTCGGGATTGTATTGTTCCAGCTCGTTGACGAGGACTTTAAATTCTTTCAGGTGATCCGCGCTGTCCGCGGGAATCACGAATAACAGCACGGCATTGCGTTCGATATGCCGCAGGAAGCGGTGACCAAGCCCTTTGCCTTCGTGCGCGCCTTCGATGATGCCCGGAAGGTCCGCCATGCAAAAGGATTTATCGTCGCGGTAAGCCACCATGCCCAGCTGGGGCGTGAGGGTGGTGAAGGCGTAATTTGCGATCTTGGGTTTGGCCGCGGTGATGGAAGACAGCAGCGTGGATTTTCCCGCGTTGGGAAATCCTACCAGCCCCACATCCGCGAGCACTTTGAGCTCCAGCAGCTTCCAGCCTTCCCGGCCCGGCTCGCCCGGCTGGGCGTATTCGGGCGCCTGGTTGGTGGCGCTTTTGAAATAAGCGTTGCCGCGGCCGCCCTGGCCGCCCGGCATAAAGATCACCTCTTCGCCGTGTTTCATTACTTCCGCCTCCACTTCGCCGGTCTCTTCGTCGCGCACGATGGTGCCCAGCGGTACTTCGATCACGATGTCCTTACCATTAGCGCCGGTACAGTTGTCGCCGCTGCCGTTCTCGCCGTTTTCGGCCAGCACGTTCTTATACCAGCGGAGGTGCAGCAGCGTCCACAATTGGGCGTTGCCGCGCAGGATGAGGTGACCGCCCCTTCCGCCGTCGCCGCCGTCGGGCCCGGCCATGGCCTTGAACTTGGTGCGCATAAAATGCCTGCTGCCAGCGCCGCCGTGGCCGGATCTGCAATAAACCCGTATGTAGTCTACAAAATTCTCCATATTTTTCAATCTCCTTCCGGCCACCGGCCGGTTTTACCGGGCCAGATCCCCGGTTTCCTGCTTTACAGGCCCGCAGCAAGGGTTTCAGCGATCCGCCTGCTTCGTCCTGCAAAAAAGCAAAACGCAAAGATCGTAAAGTTTGGCCTTACATGATCTTTGCGTTTCGCAATATGTATGCTGGAAAGTTGCGCGGTTATACGCGAACCCCCATCAGCTCGTCGATTTCTTTGCTCAGCAGCTCGAAAATATGATCGATGGTGCCGTCGCCTTTTATTTTTTTCAGCTTCCCGAATTTGGCGTAATGGTCCGCTACGGGCGCCGTTTTATTGTGATATTCCACGATGCGTTTTTTCACCACGTCTTCGCTGGCATCGTCCGACCGGCCGGAGGTAAGCCCGCGGTCCAGCAGGCGGCGTACCAGTTCGTCTTCCGGAACTTCCAGGCTGAGCACTACGGAAATACCCGTCTTTTTCAGCGACAGCAGCTTGTCCAGCGCTTCCGCCTGCACGGTGGTGCGGGGGAAACCGTCGAAAATAAAGCCGCGCGCTTCAGGATTGGCGTCCAGCTTGGTGCTGATCATACCGATCACCACTTCGTCGGGCACCAGCAGCCCCTGGTCGATAAACTTCTGCGCTTCAAGGCCCAAAGGCGTCTTCCCCGCGATCTCAGAACGCAGCAAATCGCCGGTGGACAGGTGAAGCAGACCGTACTTCTCGATAATGTTGGCACTCTGGGTTCCTTTACCGCTCCCGGGAGGGCCGAATAGAATAAGATTGACCATATGTAAAAACGTGTTAACGCTGGCACGTACGCACTTTCAAAGGTGTAAGGTTCACGTACCGTAAGTTGCAAATATAATAAACAATTGAATGAGTCGGTAATTAAAATTAAGATTACTGAATTGTATAAAAAAATACGCAAAAATTTCTAAAAATATTTCAAAGAAACTTCAAAAAGAGTAGAAGAATTGAAAAATGACCGCAGCAGGCAAAAGAGGCCCTTCAACATATAATTCTTTATTAAAATGCATTAACCGCCAGTCATTTCCCGGGGAATACGAGCTTGTAAATTTTGTATGTTTATAGCATGATGAAGCATTTTTTGGTAGTTCTACTCACCGGGCTGATGTTTGCAGCCAACGCGCAAACGGGAACCGCGCAGCAGCAAAGGAAAAAACCCACGCAGGAAAACCCCGGCCAAAGTAAGGCAGATCATTGGGTGGACAGCGTTTTTAACTCGCTGAGCCACGAAGAACGCATTGCGCAGCTGATCATGATCCGCATGCATTCCAATCTCGGGCAGGCCCATATCAATTCCGTGCTCAACGACATCCGCAACAACAAAGTGGGCGGCCTCGTTACCTTCCAGGGCGGGCCCGTGCGGCAGGCGCATCTCATCAACCGTTACCAGGCCATCAGCAAAACGCCGCTGCTCATCGCCACGGACGGCGAATGGGGGCTGGGAATGCGTTTTGTGGACAGCGTGATCGCCTTTCCCCGCAACCTCATGCTCGGCGCCGTGCAGGACAGCGCGCTCATCTACGAAGTGGGTAAAGCTATCGGCGAACAGTGCAAACGCATGGGCATTCAATACAACTTCGCGCCCGTGCTCGACGTGAATAACAACCCGAACAACCCGGTGATCAACGATCGCTCGTTCGGCGAGGACAAATACCAGGTGGCGCGCCTCGGCATCGCCATGATGAAAGGCATGCAGGACGCGGGCGTGATGGCCTGCGCCAAACACGTCCCCGGCCATGGCGATACCGATGTGGACAGTCATTACGATCTGCCGTCCATCAATAAATCCCTTGCGCAGCTGGACTCGCTGGAGCTATACCCTTTCCAGCGCGCCATAGACGCCGGCATCGGCTCCGTGATGATCGGGCATCTGTACATCCCCGCCATCGACAGCAAAAAAAATACGCCCACTTCCATTTCCTATAAAACCGTGACCAACCTTTTGCAGAAAAAGATGGGTTTTAAAGGGCTGATCGTGACCGACGCGCTGGAAATGAAAGGCATTTCAAAATATTACAACCACGGGCAGGAAGCGCTGCAAAGCCTGCTGGCCGGCAACGACCTGATGGAGCTGCCGTCTACCGCGAAAGGCAGCATAGACGCTATTGCGGCCGCCATCAAAAAAGGAAGCATCAGCCGCGCGGAAGTGTACCGCAGGGTGAAAAAAGTGCTGCGCGCCAAGTACGACCTCGGCCTGGCGGACCTTCAGCCCATCGACCCGGTAAACATCACCGAAGACCTGAACGCGGCCGTACTGCCGCTTCGCCGCAGGATCTCCGAAGAGGCCATCACCGTGCTGCGCAACGACAACCATCTTCTTCCCCTGCCCCTTACCATCGGCAATAAAAAGCTCGCCATCGTGGCAGTGGGCGTAGACGGCGGCAACAATACATTTATCGACGCGGTGCGCAGCAACAGGGCGGATGTGGATGCATACGTGTTTTCCCCCCGCCAGTCCGAAACGCAGGTGAACGCCATGGTGAAACGCCTGAAAGCCCAGTACGACGCGGTGATCATCGCCGTGCAGAACTATAGCCGCCGGCCCGCGAACCATTACGGCCTCAACGCCGCCGAAAGGCTGATCGTGAACCAGCTGCAGGAAGAAATGCCCGCCGTTACCATCACTTTCGGCAATCCCTACGCCATCCGTTATTTCTGCGACGCGCCCACCATCATTGCCGCGTACGAGGATGATAGTTTGACGCACAAAGCCGCGTCCGACGTGATCTTCGGCAAGCTGGAACCCAAAGGCAAGCTGCCGGTGACCGTGTGCAACAACTTCAAATTCGGCATGGGCATCACCTCGTTAAAGCCGGTGGAACGCCCGGAGCAGCTGGAAGCCGCCACG
>JBQCFV010000371.1:0-2083 GCA_051958695.1 Chitinophaga sp.
CCTCGGTGTAGTTCTCATCGAGTGCGGCCCTTACCATATCGGAAAAATCTTTCGCGAAATAGTTGGCGGCCACGGATATCACGCCGTCCATACCGCAGGCCAGCTGCGGGAATGCCACACCGTCGTCGCCGCTGATCACGAGAAAACCTTCGGGCTTGCGCGCGATGATCTCCATACACTGCAACATGTCGCCAGATGCTTCTTTCATCGCGATCACGTTCTCTACTTCTTTCGCGATGCGCAGCGTGGTTTCGGCCGTCATATTGCGGCCGGTGCGGCCCGGTACGTTGTAGAGAATGATGGGTTTGGGAGAAGCGGCGGCAATGGCCTTATAATGCTGGTAAATGCCTTCCTGCGTGGGTTTGCTGTAATAAGGCGCAACGCTGAGCACTGCGGCCGCCTCGTCCAGCGGGCAGGTTTCGAGGCGTTTTACCACGTCTTTGGTGTTATAGTCTCCAATTCCTACTACTACAGGCACCCGCTTGTTCACCTTTTCGAACGTGAACTTTATCAGGTCCAGCTTTTCTTCTGCTGAAAGCGTGGGTGTTTCGCCGGTGGTGCCTAATGTAACGACATATTCCACCCCTCCGTTGATCACATGGTCGATCAGTTTTTCAAGACTGCGCCAGTCGATCGTTTCCTGCGTAGTAAAGGGTGTGACCAGCGCAACGCCGGTACCCCTCAATTGTTCCTGTAACATATCTGTATTTGTCAACAGCCTTTGCGGCCGGGTATTTTCTGCAAAGATTGAATTTTGATCCGGTTCCCGCAATAAAAGACGTGTTTATTTTATCTAGCGTTCATCGTAGAAGCCCATATTGGAGAATTTCTCAATCCGTTGCTCGATACGGGTATCCGGATCTATTGGCTTCAGTTCCGCCAGCACCGCTTTCAGCTTCGCTTTCAGGATGTCGGCCATCGCTTCGTGGTTGGCATGCGCGCCGCCCACGGGTTCTTTGATCACCCCGTCCACCAGCCCGAACTGGCTCATGTAACCGGAGGTCAGCTTCAGTTCTTCCGCCGCTTTTTCCTTGAAGTTCCAGCTCCGCCAAAGGATGGTGGAGCAGTTTTCGGGGGAGATAACGGTGTACCAGCTGTTTTCAAGCATATAGATCCTGTCGCCGATGCCGATGCCGAGCGCGCCGCCGGATGCGCCTTCGCCGATGATCACGCAGATCACGGGCACGCGCAGCTTCACCATTTCAAAGAGGTTGCGGGCTATGGCCTCGCCCTGGCCGCGTTCTTCGGCTTCAAGACCGGGGTAGGCGCCGGGCGTATCGATAAGGGTGATGATCGGTTTGTTGAATCTTTCCGCGAGCTTCATGAGACGCAGCGCCTTGCGGTAGCCTTCGGGATTGGCCATGCCGAAGTTGCGTATCTGGCGCATTTTGGTGTTCACGCCTTTCTGCTGCCCGATGAACATCACCGTTTCCCCGTCCAGGTCCGCAAACCCGCCAACCATCGCCTTGTCGTCCTTCACATTGCGGTCGCCGTGCATTTCGATGAAATTGGTGGTCATGCGCTCGATGTATTCCATCGTGTACGGGCGGTCCGGGTGCCGGCTCAGCTGCTCTTTCTGCCAGCTGGAAAGGTTATTGTAGATATGCTGTTGTGTGTCGAGGATTTTTTGTTCGTACTCTTTTACCGTAGCGGAAACGTCCACACCGGACTTCTCCCCGTTCTCTCTCAGTTTTTCCAGTTGTTCGTACAGATCAGCAATTGGTTTTTCAAAATCCAGAAATTGCATTATACAGTTTTAAAAAGGTTAAAGTATTTCATCAGGTAGTTGCAAGGGCCTGATGGAACGTACCGTTTCATAAAGATAGTAAACCCTGTATATCAACCCAAAAGGGCCGCTTTCCGGTACAGGGATCTGCATTAAATCACGAACCCGGCCGGGCCGGGAACAGGAGTGCAAATGTAGGATATTTTGGAGGATATCAAAAAGAGCGGTGTAAATAGCTGGTTGACAGGTGTTTTGCGCTATCCTTCGGAAAGCGGCGTCATCCTTTTAAGGATGTCTTTTGCAGCCGCCAGCTTTTTGGGAAATAATACGCGGCCTTTCAGCGATGCGCCGACTAAA
>JBQCFV010000372.1:0-5494 GCA_051958695.1 Chitinophaga sp.
CATCCTCACCGGCAGCTCGGGCCTGTTCGAGAACGGCATGGGAGAGACCTACCCCAAGCGCGGCGATTACGAATATATCCGCCGCAAAACCGAGCTTACCTTTTATGATCCCGCCATGGCCACCAAAGAGCTGGTGGACGAAGTGTTCGAGATCACCAGCAACCGCCTCAAAGTGATCAAGATCATCACCCTCGCCAAATCCGCCATCCGCCACAATCTCGGCGATGAGCTCAAAACCATACAGGCGCCCACCCTCCTGATCTGGGGCAATAACGACACCGTTACGCCGCCGATGGTCGGGGAAGAGTTCCACCGCCTCATCCCGAACTCCGAGCTTCACTTTATCGACAAATGCGGTCACGCGCCTATGATGGAAGTGCCCGCCGAGTTCAACGTCATCATGCACGACTTCCTGAAAAGACTGAACAACAGGGCCGTTGAGGCCAGCGCAGGCTGACCGTTCATCCCCGCTGCCGCGCCATTGCTCCGTGTTTATGTAATTTTTAATACTTCCTGCTGGCTGTATTGGAATATTCTTTGCTATTATTGTAACTGAAACACGAACGACTATGTTGGCTCAGGAACTCATCTCTACCGTTGTGCCGGTACTCCACCCGATGGATACCGGTGCAAAAGCATTACGCCTTATGAACGAATTTCATCTGGCGCAGCTGCCGCTGGTAGTGGACAATAAATACCTATGCCTCGTGGAGGAAGACCAGGTGCTGGATTGGGAAGATCCCGACCAGCTGCTGGAAACCGCTCCCATCAGCCCGTTTAAGCCGGCCGTGCTCGAAGGCGCGCACTTTTACGAAGCCCTCAAGGTTTTTTACGACCTGAAGCTGTCCGTGCTGCCCGTGATCACCCGGGACGGGGATTATCTCGGCCTTATCACGAAAGACAACCTGCTGGCCATTCTCGCGCACTACAACGGTGTAAAGGAGCCCGGCGGCCTGCTGGTGCTGGAAGTGGAGCCGAGGGATTACAGCCTCAGCGAAATAGCCCGCATCGCGGAAAGCAACGAAGTGACCCTGCTCAGCGTCAATACCATCAACAACCCGGGCACGGCTAAACTGGAAGTGCTGCTGAAAACCAACCGGCAGGACATGCAGGGGCTGATCGCCACGTTCGAGCGGTTTAATTACACCATCAAATACATGTTCAGCGAAGAGCTGGAAGAGGACCTCCTCAAAAAGAACTATGACCTGCTCATGAATTACATCAGCATGTAGTTTCCAACGATGTTCCTACGCACTGTTACTTATATCACCGGCATGTGGCTGGGCCTGCTTGCGCAGGCAGCGAACGGCCAGGCAGGGAACTTTCCGCCCGCGCGCGACACGGTGCCCGAGCCCCTCAAGGAAACCGTGCAGAAGCTCATCAAAGACAGCGTACCGCAACCCCTGCCGCCGCCTCCCGTAACCGGCGCCGTGGGAGACACCGCTTACATCGTCGTGCGCAACATCCTCGTTTCCGGCAACAAACGCACCCGTACTTCCATCGTGCTGCGCGAGCTGGGTGTAAAAGTAGGAGACACCGTGCGCCTGCGCACGCTGGCCGCAACCCTCGAGGCCAACCGCAAACAGCTGCTGAACACTTCCCTTTTCCTCAACGTGGTCACCAACGTCAAAAACTGGGAAGGCAACCGGGCGGACCTAGTGTTCGACGTGCTGGAACGCTGGTACCTGCTCGCTTTTCCCATCTTCAAGCTGGCGGACCGCAACTTTAACCAGTGGTGGGTGGAGAAAAACCATAGTCTGGACCGTGTGAACGTGGGCCTGAAAGTGTTCCAGGACAACCTTACCGGCCGCAACGACGACCTGTACGGCGATGTTACGATCGGGTACACGCAGAAGTTCCTGCTGGGCTACAACCTGCCTTATATCGATAAAAAGCTGCGTCATGGCATCGGTTTCGTGGTGTCGTACAGCCGCAACCGCGAGGTCAACTATATATCCGACTACAACAAGCAGCAGTTTTACCGGGAAGACGATTTCCTGCGGCGCCAGTTTTCCGCCAGCGCCACCTACACCTACCGCAAGGCCATTTCCACCAAACACCAGTTCTATATCGGTTATGCCAGCGAATCCGTGAACGATACGGTGGCCAGGCTCACCCCGGATTATCTCGGCGGCGGCAGAACGGATATCCGGTACCTGGAAGCCGGTTACCGCCTGCGTTTCATCGAGGCGGACAGCTGGCAGTACCCGCTGATTGGCCGCTCTTTTCTCGGGGAAATATCAAAGGTGGGGCTCGCCGGCGTCAGTGATCTCGATTATGTGCGCCTGCGCATCAAAGCGGCACGGTACTGGCAGCTGGCGCCCAAAACGTACGGCGCGCTGAGCCTGCTGGGGCAGGGCAAATTGCCGGACAGGCAGCCTTATATCGGCATGCGCGCCCTCGGTTATAACGAAGATTACCTGCGCGGCCTGGAATATTACGTGGTGGACGGCACCGCGTTCTTTATCTTCAAAAGCACGCTGCGCCGCGAGCTGCTCAACTTCAAGGTGCACCTGCCCATCGTGCCGCGCAAATTCAGTAACCTGCCCGTGCGTGTGCTGGCGAAGGTCTTTGGCGATACCGGCTATGGTTACAGCCAGCAAAGCCTGCACGGCCGCCTTAATAACCGCATGCTGTATACAGCAGGGCTGGGCATAGACGTGGTTTCTTTTTACGATACCTGCATCCGCTTTGAGTACAGCATCAACCAAATGGGAGAAAAAGGACTATTTTTACACGCTAAACTGGATATGTAAATGCATGTAGCCCTTTACAGCCGCGGCTTTGTTAAAGAAGACCTGGAAGATCTGCAACTCCTGCTTGACGAGCTGGGCCGCCAGGAGATCATCCCGGTGGTGTACGAGCCGTTTTTCAAAGAGATCGGCCAGCACCTCCGCTTCCCGGCGGAAACCGATACTTTTTCAAAAGCGGAGGACCTCGACGGGCGCATCGAATTTCTGCTGAGCCTCGGCGGCGACGGCACCCTGCTGGATACCGTGAGCTTTGTGCGCGAAAAGAACATTCCCGTGATGGGCGTGAATTTCGGCCGCCTCGGCTTTCTCGCCAGCATCGGGCGGGATGAGATACATGAAATGGTCAGCTCGCTGGTGAGCCGCAATTACGTGATCGACAAACGTACCCTGCTGCACCTGGACGCCAGCACGCCGCTGTTCGGCGAAGTGCCCTACGCCCTCAACGAATTTACCATCCACAAAAAAGACACCTCCGCGATGGTCAAGATACATACGTACCTGAACGGGGAGTTCCTCAATACTTATTGGGCGGACGGGCTGATCGTGGCCACGCCCACCGGCTCCACCGGCTATTCCCTCAGCTGCGGGGGCCCCATTGTGTTCCCCGACGCCGCCAACTTCGTGATCACCCCCGTTTCCCCCCACAACCTCAACGTGCGCCCGCTCATCGTGCCCGACGACAACGTGATCTCCTTCGAAGTGGAAGGCCGCAGCGACCAGTTCATCTGCACCATGGACAGCCGGATGGAAGTGATCGACAACCGCGTGCAGCTGGCCGTCAAAAAAGAGGATTTCAGCATCAACCTGCTGCGCCTGAGCGAGAGCAACTTCCTTCACACGCTGAGGAACAAACTCTTATGGGGCATTGACACCCGCAACAACCGCGGAAAATAGCTTGCCATTACCTCTTTTTTTCATACGAAAATGCTTTAATTTACGTTCTTAGTCATATTTATGCTGTTTTCGCGTATTCATTTAAAGGTCTTCGGGATCGCCGGCTGCCTGCTGGCCGGTTCGCTGCTGAACAGGGCCGTGGCCCAGCAGGAGCTGAGCTACGTCGGTGAGCTGGGGTTCACCGCCGGGGGCGCCCATTATTTTGGCGACCTCAATACCCGTGCGGGTTTGCAGGCCGTAAAACCCACGGTGGGCATCTTTTACCGCAAATATTTCAACGATTATGTAGGCGCCAGGGCGCAGTTCAGGTACATGAAGCTGGGCTACTCCGACGTGTACAGCGCCAACAGCTACCAGCAGCGGCGCAACCTGAGCTTTAACACCGACCTGTTCGAGCTGGCGCTGCAGGGGGATTTCAACTTCTTCCGTTTTGAGCCGGGCAGCCTCGATTACCGCTTCAGCCCTTATCTTACGCTCGGGGCTTCCGTTTTTCATTACAACCCGTACGCCTTTCTCAATGGCAACAAATATTTCCTCCAGCCCATGCACACCGAAGGGCAGGGCTCGTCCCTTTACCCGGAGCGCAAGCCTTACTCGCTGTTCTCCTATGCCTGGCTGATTGGGGGCGGGGTGAAATACAACCTGAACAGGCGGCTGAACCTGGGGCTGGAAGTGCTTTTCCGGTATTCCCAGACCGATTACCTGGACGATGTGAGCACCACCTATGCCGGTGTTTCCGCCTTCCCGACCAAATCCGACGGTTCCTCCACGGTGGCCGCGGTACTGCAGGACCGTTCCTATGCCACGGGGCCCGTGCCCATCGGCGTGGCGGGGCGCCAGCGGGGCAACAGCCGCGACAAAGACCAGTTCGCCACGATAGAGCTCACGCTGGGCATTCTTTTCACTTCTTACCGGTGTAAATTCTGACCGGCTAAAATGCGCTACCAGCAGCCGTTCCCGTTAAAACTACGTTAAAACCACCCCGCAGCCTTGGCCGGAAAGGCCATAAAGTTATTTTTGTATCTTTGCACACTTTTAGTAAAACTGTATTAACACGCCTGAAATAGTCATGAGTTTGAAGGATCAACTAGACCTGCAACGACTTCCCCGACACATTGCCATCATTATGGACGGCAATGGCCGCTGGGCCAAGGAGCGCGGGCAGGACCGGCTCTACGGGCATCATCAGGGAGTGGAAAGTGTGCGCGATATCGTGGAGGGCTGCGCCGAGCTGGGCATCGGGTACCTGACCTTATACGCCTTTTCTACCGAGAACTGGGACCGGCCCGTGTACGAGGTAAACGGCATTATGGAGTTGCTGGTGACCACGATACGGAAAGAGGTGAGCACCCTCAATAAAAATAATATCCGGCTGCATGTGATCGGCGATATGAGCATGCTGCCGCCGAACTGCCAGCGCGAGCTGGACGAGGCCAAGGAAATGACCGCGGCCAATACCGGCCTGGGCCTGGTGATGGCGCTGAGCTACAGCGCCCGCTGGGAAATACTGCAGGCCGTGCGCGGCATCGCGCAGGACGCGGTGGCCGGCAAACTGAAACCAGAAGAAGTGACGGCCGAAATTTGGGAAAAATACCTATGCACCGCCAAGCTGCCCGATCCTGAGCTCATGATCCGGACCAGCGGCGAACATCGTATAAGCAACTTCCTTTTGTACCAGCTGGCTTACGCGGAGCTTTATTTCACCAACACCCGCTGGCCTGATTTCCGCAAAGAAAATCTGTACG
The DNA here is from genome assembly GCA_051958695.1 of Chitinophaga sp. GTDB lineage: Bacteria > Bacteroidota > Bacteroidia > Chitinophagales > Chitinophagaceae > Chitinophaga. The sequence continues at coordinate 5,393 of JBQCFV010000372.1, forward strand.
AAGCCATCTTAAATTATCAAACCAGAGAACGTCGATTCGGCAAAACAAGCGAACAAATACAGCAGAATGAAGAAATTGTTTCCTAAAAGCCTACTGGCCGTA
>JBQCFV010000373.1:0-8779 GCA_051958695.1 Chitinophaga sp.
AGGAATTCTCCGTCTTCGGCAATCGTTTGGGTAGCGAAGTGGGAATTCATCTGGCGTCCGCCGCTGTGCGGATCGTTGGCAGTGTCCGGGTCTGCATAAAGCTGGGAAAAGAACTCCTCAACGGAGGCCTGTTTGGAGGCAAAGGCAAAGGTCTGGTCGCGGTAATAGCCCGAGCGGAAATCGCCCGGTTTGAAATATTTGGCCATTGCGATCTGCGCCACTTCCTTTCCATCGCCAAAGATGCCGAACTTGGCCTTTCCGGTGAGTACTTCCCGGCGGCCCAGCAGGCTTACTTCCCTGCTGATGCAAGCCAGCCTGAAATCGTTCAGTACTTCCCGGCGAAACTCTTCAAATGAAAGCTGGCTTTGCAAATTCATAGCTAATTCGTTGTTTTCGATCATGCCGTCCGTGTTAAAGCACAAATGTAGGGGAAATTGATGAATGGGTAAATGGCCTTAAGCGCCTTAAATACTAATTTTTAAGAAATTTTTAATATCTTGATACGTAAGGTTCAATTTTTGGCCGTAAATTTGATCTTGGAAACTGGAAGGAACTAACGTTTTAACCAATCGTTTTAAAAACCCAATTAAAACATGAAAAAGTTTATCGTATCCCTATTTGCGACTTTACTGGTAACCACCGCCGTGTGGGCACAGGCACAACAGGGAGGCGGCGCCGCAAACCCGGTGGACGCCAAGCTGAAATTCAAAAAAGAAACCGTTGATTTCGGGAAGACCAAGTACAACAAACCCGTGACCGTTACTTTTGAATTTACCAACATTTCCAAAGAGCCCGTGCTGATCGAATCCGCGAAACCCAGCTGCGGTTGCACCGTTCCGAAATGGACCGTTGAGCCGATCCTGCCCGGCAAATCCGGCGTCATTACCGCGACTTACAGCGCCAACCAGGTTGGCAAACCGATGAAAACGGTGTATGTAAAAGTCAAAGGGATAGACCAGGAAAAAGAACTGTTCCTCACCGGTACAGTAGAGAATTAGAAAATAAAAAATTCTGCATAATGGCCTCCCGATCAATATCCGGGAGGCCTTTTTGTTTTATGACCATTTCATTCCCTTAAATTTGCAACGCAAAAAAGTACAGCAAAATGCCAAACATCAGTGAGAGAGGTCAACAGATGCCTGCTTCCCCGATCCGCAAGCTGGTTCCCTACGCGGAATCCGCCAAAAAGAAAGGGGTAACGGTCTATCACCTCAACATCGGCCAACCAGACATCGAAACCCCGCAGCCCGTGCTCGACGCGGTGCGCAATTCCCGTTTCAAGATCCTTGAATACAGCCACAGCGCAGGCAATGAAAGCTACCGCCGAAAGCTGACCGGTTATTACGGGAAGTTCAACATTCCGGTAGACCATACCGAGATCATCATTACAACAGGCGGTTCAGAGGCCCTCCTGTTCGGTTTTATGGCCTGCCTCGACCCGGGCGACGAAGTGATCGTTCCCGAGCCGTTTTACGCCAACTACAATGGTTTTGCCGTGGAAGCGGAAGTAAAGGTAGTGCCCGTTACCTCCAATATTGAGTCCGGCTTCGCCCTGCCTCCTATCGGCGATTTTGAGAAGCTGATCACGCCGAAAACCAAGGCTATCCTGATCTGCAATCCCAACAACCCCACCGGTTACCTTTACAGCCGCGCGGAAATGGAGACGCTGAAAGAGATCTGCCTCAAACACAACCTGTTCCTGTTCTCGGACGAGGCGTACCGCGAATTTTCCTACGACGGGGAAAACATTTCGGCGCTGAACCTCAGCGGGCTGGAACAGCATGTGGTAGTGTTCGACACCATTTCAAAACGCTACAGCGCATGCGGCGCGCGGATCGGCGCGGTGGTAACGCATAACCGCGCTATCCTTGATGCGGTGATGAAGTTCGCGCAATGCAGGCTGAGTCCTCCGAGCTTTGCGCAGATCGCTGCAGAAGCGGCGGTAGACCTGCCGGACAATTATTTCGACGGGATCAAAAAAGAATACCAGCGCCGCCGCGATCTGCTGGTAAGCCTGCTGAACAAGATCCCGGGTGTGTTCTGTCCTAATCCCGGCGGCGCTTTTTATGCAATGGCGCGCCTGCCGATCGAGGATTCGGACAAATTCTGCCAATGGCTGCTGGAATCTTTTTCCCACGAGGGGCAAACGGTGATGCTCGCCCCTGCCACGGGTTTTTACGCTACGCCGGGCCTGGGCAAACAGGAGGTGAGACTGGCTTATGTGCTAAACAGGGACGATATCGCCAGGGCGATGGAGTGTTTAAGCAAGGCATTGGCCGTTTATCCCGGCCGGATCGGGTAAAAAAGAGGGTAAAAAATCTTCAAAGGCTGTTAAAAAAGCATTACCCTCGTAAAACCTGACAAAAATCATTTTTTCAAAATCCAGGGCTGGAATGCTTGCTGATACAACAAATTAACATTATAATTTATTCTATATGATATTTTCAAACAGTAAACCCGTTTATTATTGCGAATTAAGTTTTTTAATTTGATTTTTGTTATTACTTTTATCACGCGATAAGAGCAAAAGATGTTAAAATAATTAAGTAATAAAAAAACACAATATAATTTACCAAAAAATCTAAACCTGCTTAGCAAAAATTTAACTTATAGAATTTTGACAAATCAGAAAATGGCGCGACCTTTGCATTATCAAGATAAAGTAAAAAATACGGCGACGAACTAAAACGTTTTAGCCAAACAACATATTTTTGTATCAGTTTTTCATAACGTGGAATTTATAAAGGCAAACGGCTCTGTTCACAGAGCCGTATTTTTTTGCCTATTTCTCCCATGATTTTACTTTTCCAACCGATTGCAATTTGAATTCGTCTATTTCAAGAAAACTTACCCCTACTTTGCAATAGCAACTCGCCATTTTTTTCATATTATTGTCATGTAATGAAAAGACAAGGTGGGTATTGTGCTTAACCGCATAGTACCTTTCGCTAGTTTTCATAACGTGGAATTTTAAAATGCACGGTCCTGATTCCTCAGGACCGTTTGTTTTTTGGGGGATTAATATGTTTGCGGATATTATCCCGATCCCACTGGCACTTTAATCAAGTTACAAAGCGTGTATTTGTTCTTTCGTGGTGTGAAGGTGTTAACACCTTCGATAAATCATGAAGTTATCCGTCATACAAAAGATGAAAGGTGTTAACATCTTCGACAAATCAGAAGCACTCCACCCACAACAAAAACAAAGGTGTTAACATCTTGGATAAATCATGGAGCTATCTGCCATACAAAAGATAGAAGGTGTTAACACCTTTTTGGACAAATCATAAAGTTATCCGTCCTACAAAAAATAAAAGGTGTTAACACCTTCGGCAATCACAAGCATTCCGCCACACTGCAAAAATATAAGGTGTTAACACCTCAAACCAATTCAAGCATATTTCAATAAGCCCTCAACAAAAAAAGGCTCCTAACGGAAGCCTTTCTCAATCTATTTCGTTTATCCCTTAAGCCATATTCGCCCTGATCATCGAAAAGAAATCGTCGAACAGGTAACGCGAATCGTGGGGGCCAGGGGTGGATTCAGGGTGATACTGCACGGAAAATGCCGGCTTGTTCTTGATCCTGATGCCTTCCACGGACTGGTCGTTGAGATTCACATGGGTTACTTCCACATCTTTGGAAGCCGCCACTGCTTTGTCGTCGATCGCAAAGCCATGGTTCTGCGTGGTGATCTCGCATTTGCCCGTGAGCAGGTTCTTTACCGGGTGGTTCAGCCCGCGGTGGCCGTGGTGCATCTTGTACGTCGGGATGCCGTTGGCCATGGCCAGCAGCTGGTGACCCAGGCAAATGCCGAACAGCGGGCGCTCTGCCTCGAGCACTTTTTTGATCGTGTCTACCGCGTAAGTAAGCGGCGCCGGATCACCGGGACCGTTGGAAATAAAATATGCGTGCGGTTTGAAGGACTCGCACTCTTCAAAGGAAGTTTTTGTGGGATGTACTTTCAGGTAAGCGCCTTTTTCGGAAAGACATTTCAGCATGTTGCGCTTCACACCGTTGTCCAGCACCGCGATGCGGATCTCCGCGTTGGGGTCGCCCACGAAATAAGGTTCTTTGGTGGACACTTCCGCGCAAAGCGCAAGCCCTTCCATAGACGGCACTTCTTTCAGTTTTGCTTTCAGCGCTTTTTCATCGAGAATTTCGGAGGAGATGATGCAGTTCATCGCGCCTTTGCTGCGGATGTGCGATACCAGTGCGCGGGTATCCACTTCATGGATCGCTACCAGGTTGTTTTCCTCGAGGAACTGGGCCAGCGATTCGTCGGCCATTTTGCGGGAGAAGTTGTGGGCGATGTTTTTGCAGATCAGCCCGCTGATCTTTACACTGCTGCTTTCTACGTCCTCATTTTTAGTGCCGTAGTTGCCTACATAACAGTTGTTCATGATCAGCACCTGCCCTTTGTAGGAAGGATCGGTGAACACCTCCTGGTAACCGGTCATCCCGGTGTTGAAACAAAGTTCCCCGGCGGCGGTCCCTATTTTCCCGAACGCTTTGCCATGGAATACGGTGCCATCTTCTAACAACAGCATGGCCGGCTGTGTGGATCTGGTAGTTTGCGGCATTCTTCTTACCCTTTCTTTTTTATGCCCCTTCAGGGACGGTTAAAACTGTGCAAAGTTAGGGCAAGATGATGAATTTTGAACAGGTTTTTTCGATCTAGTTCACAAGGGCGGACCGTACGATCTTTTCCGCCACTTTACGGCCGGTTTCGTCATTGGCCGGGTGGGTGATCAACAGCTGTACGCGCGATCCACCTTTTACTACTACCAGGCTGTTGAACTCTATGGGAGAATTTTCCTGCAGCACGTAGCTGCCCTTCAGCAGCAACCCTTCATGGCCGTTGAGATGCACCGGTAAAGACTTATAGCTGAAGCGGGAAACGCCCACTGTTTTTTCCATTGTGCGGGCCACGTCGGCAGCGGCCTTTTCCAGCGCCACGTAGGCATCGGAGAGATACACGGCCTCGTTCATCCTGATCACCAGCCCGTCCGCATAACTGCCTCCTTTAAACGCTTTCCTGCGCATATTGGGCATATCGCGAACGGTTACGGGGGACAAGGAAAGCGGGCTCTGGATGCGGAGAATATTGCCCCTGAAGGTCCGCCAGTTGTCCATTTCCAGCATGGCTTGCGATACCTTCGGCTCGCGGAATATTTTGACCAGCTCGGGGCCGTAGAACGCGCTGAGGGTGCCGCAGGCGATCAATACTACAATCCCGGTGATGAGCGCGGCTTTGTCCCGCAGGTCGAAGCGCCGGCGGTTACGCTTTCTGAGCATGGCCTGGTATTTTTCTTCGGAAATGCCCCGCTCCTGGCCGTACATGTCCAACGTACCTTCGGGGTGCCTCACCTTCCATTCCGCATAAGTGAGCGGGAATTTTTTGCCGCAATGGTCGCAAAAGGTGATGTATTCGGATTTCATGGCGCTCATTTCCGCGCAATGACCACATTTCAGGTAATACATAGGGTATAGCTATTGATAAGGCGTAAGGCTAAATTACGATTTTTTCATATATCTCACGCTACTTTTGCGATTTATATGACGAATCCACAATGGACATACTGAAACTGAATGCAATATGAAATAACCCATCCAAACTTTCGGAAATAAAAAAAGGGATAAAGCAAACGCTCTATCCCTTTTGTATATCGTTCAGAAAAACTATTCAGCGGCTTTTTCTTCAGCAGCGGGAGCGGCCGGGGCGGCTTCGTCTGCTTTCTTTTTAGCGCCACCTGCACGACGGGTTTTCTTGGCAGGCGCTTTTTCGGCGGCTGCGGTCTTACCGTAGATCTCATTGAAGTCAACCAGTTCGATCAGGGCTACTTCCGCGTTGTCACCTACCCTTTTACCGAGTTTGATGATGCGGGTGTAACCGCCGGGACGGCTGGCGATCTTTTCGCTGATGGTACCGAACAGTTCCTGGATGGATTGTTTATCCTGCAGGTAGCTGAACACGATACGGCGGTTGTGCGTGCTGTCGGTTTTGGCGCGGGTCAGCAGCGGTTCGATGTAAACGCGCAGGGCCTTTGCTTTTGCCAGGGTGGTTTGAATACGTTTGTGACTGATCAGCTCGATGGCGAGGTTGCTCATCAGGCTTTTACGGTGAGCGGAAGTGCGGCTCAGCCTGTTTAATTTTACTCCGTGACGCATGACATTTGTTGTTTGTGTTCCCCTGCACCGTGTCAGGAATTACAGGGTACTTGTTATAAAATACAAATCACGGCGCTGTTCGGCAGCCGTGATTTGTGTAATATGCTTGTACTATTCTTCGTCCAGTTTCAGTTTGGACAGGTCCATACCGAAGTGCAGACCGCGTTCGCCGAGCACCTGCTCGATCTCGCTGAGGGATTTCTGACCGAAGTTGCGGAACTTCATCAGTTCTTCCTGCTCGTACTGTACCAGCTCGCTGAGGGAGTTGATCTTGGCGGCTTTCAGACAGTTGAACGCGCGTACGCTGAGGTCCAGGTCCTCTAGGGGAGTTTTCAGGATCTTGCGCAGCTGCAGGGTCTGTTCGTCTACCACATCTTCTTTCTCTGCATCTTTGGTATCGAAGCTGATGTTTTCATCGGTGATGATCATCAGGTGCTGGATCAGGATACGGGAGGCCTGTTTCACCGCTTCTTCCGGATGGATGGTACCGTCGGTGATCACTTCCATGATCAGCTTTTCGTAGTCGGTCTTTTGTTCCACACGGGTGTTCTCGATGCTGTATTTCACGTTTTTGATGGGCGTGAACACGGAATCGATGGCGATGTAGCCGAAGATCGCATCTTTGGGCCTGTTCTCCTCAGCCGGCACGTAACCGCGGCCTTTGCCGATGGTCAGCTCGATGTCCAGCTTGGCGGAAGGGTCAAGGGTGCAGATCAGCAGTTCGGGGTTCATGATCTGGAAAGAGTTGGTCGCTTTCTCGATCATATCCGCCCTGAACTCGGTTTTGCCTTTGATGGAGATCTGGATCTTTTCGCTGCTTACTTCATTCTCCACGATCTTTTTGAACCGTACCTGTTTCAGGTTGAGGATGATTTCGGTAACGTCTTCCGTGATCCCTTTCAGGGTGGCAAACTCGTGATCGGCGCCTTCGATCTTTATTCCCACAATGGCATAGCCCTCTAATGAAGACAACAGCACACGGCGGAGCGCGTTACCGATTGTCACACCATAACCTGGTTCTAATGGACGGAATTCGAATTGAGCTTCAAAGTCGGTTGACTTCTGCAAAACGATCTTGTCAGGCTTTTGGAAATTAAGAATTGCCATTGATATGCTTGATTTTTGAGTTTTAACGTATGTTATATGGTTAAAGCCACCCGTTAAGGTGGCTATAACTTTATTACTTGCTGTACAATTCCACGATCAGCTGTTCCTTGATATTCTCGGGAACGCTTTCTCTCTCAGGATACGCGATGAAAACACCTTTCATATCTTTCTCATTCCAGTCCAGCCAGCTGAATTTCGGGTTTTTACCGCGAATGGCGCTGGTCAGGGAGGTGTTGCCGGTGGTCTTTTCTTTCAGGCCCACGGTATCACCGGGTTTCAGTTGATAAGAAGGAATGTTCACGATCACGCCGTTCACGGTGATGTGCTTGTGCGCTACCAGCTGGCGTGCGGCGGGGCGGGAAGGCGCGATGCCCATACGGAATACCGTGTTGTCGAGGCGGGCTTCCAGCAGTTTGATCAGTACCTCACCGGTAACGCCTTTCCTGCGGTTCGCTTCTTCGAACAGGTTGCGGAACTGTTTTTCCAGCACACCGTAAGTGTATTTCGCTTTTTGTTTTTCCCTCAGCTGAAGAGCGTACTCGCCCAGCTGTTTGCGCTTGCGCTGTGCGCCGTGCTGGCCGGGAGGGTTGCTGTTCTTGCCTAAATACTTGCCATTGCCTAAAATCGGCTCTCCAAAAATCCTGGAGATCTTGGTCTTCGGACCTGTGTACCTTGCCATGTTCTGTGGTTCAGATTTTTAGTTCCGGTGTACGCTCATTTAAAAATCTTAAAATTCGATCGCACACCCAGGTGATGATTAAATATACTAATTATCCATTACGAATACGAATTACCCGATACAAAAGTTCATTGCAACGGATAATTCGTACAAGAAAATGCGTTTGACTATACCCTTCTTTTCTTGGGAGGACGGCAACCGTTGTGCGGCAGCGGCGTTACGTCTTTGATCAGGGTTACCTCGATACCGGAGTTGGAGATCGCGCGGATAGCGCTCTCACGGCCGGCGCCGGGGCCTTTTACAAATACGTCTGCTCTTTTCAGACCTGCATCAAAAGCGGTTTTGGCAGCATCGGAGGCAGCCAGCTGGGCGGCGTAAGGCGTGTTCTTTTTGGAACCCTTGAAGCCCATTTTACCAGCGGAAGACCAGGAAATCACCTGACCCTGCTTGTTGGTGATGCTCACGATGATGTTGTTGAAACTTGCGGAGATATGTACGTCCCCGAAGTTATCCACCTTTACTACCCTCTTCTTAGCGGCAGCTTTTGTATTAGTTGCTTTTGCCATAATTCGTTAAAATTCCAACTATGAAATTCCAGATCGTTGATATAAAAACCCTTTATGCCGCAACTCCCCCGATCTGGAAAGAGCCATACCGGCATAGGGATCTTACTATTTTTTCGGTGCTTTCTTTTTACCCGCAACGGTTTTGCGCTTACCTTTCCGGGTACGGCTGTTGGTACGGGTACGCTGACCTCTAACCGGCAGACCTTTCCTGTGACGCAGACCACGGTAGCATGCAATGTCCAGCAGGCGCTTGATG
>JBQCFV010000374.1:0-3563 GCA_051958695.1 Chitinophaga sp.
TTACAACCAAGTTAAACCATTTTCGACATGACACGATCTCTCTGGTGGAGCCTATCCCTGTCCTGCCTGATGCCGGCTTGCGCAATGGCCCAATCCAAAAAACCGCTGGACCACTCCGTGTATGACGGCTGGCAAAACATCGGCGTTAAAACGATCAGCAACAACGGCCAGTGGGCCGCATTTACCGTTACGCCGCAGGAAGGCGACGCCACGCTGGTGGTGCGCAACCTCCGCAACGGCAGCGAAGTGAGCATCCCGCGCGGCTCCGCGCCGGTGATCACGGAAGATTCGCGTTACGTGATCTTTTATATCAAACCGTTTTTTGCAGATACGCGGCAGGCGCGCATTAAAAAGAAGCTCCCGGCAGACATGCCCAAGGATTCGCTCGGCATTCTCGAGCTGGGACAAACGCAGGTCACCAAAATACCAAAGGTCAAATCGTTCAAAACGCCCGAAAAAGGCAGCGGCCTGCTGGCGTATTTAATAGAAAGACCGAAAGACACCACCGCAAAGACCGCTCACCCGAAACCCGCGCCCGCCAAGGACCAGGACGCAGCCGACGATACGCCCGGCAAATCCTCCGCCGCGAATACCGGCGATCTTGTGATCGCGTATCCCGGAAAATCTTTTCTTCCCGATACGATAAAATACGTGACCTCCTACACGCTCAGCAATACCGGCAACCGGCTGGTGGCAGTCACCCATCCTTCCAAAAAAGATTCGCTCGCCAAACCCGAAGTGCTGCTCTGGGACGTAAGCGACCGCAAACCCACCGTGCTCAGCCACGGCGACGGCGCCTTCGCGCAGTTCGCCTTTGACGAGGCCGGCCGGCAGCTCGCTTATCTCGGCAGCCGCGACAGCGCCAAAGCCCTGCAGAAATTTTACGCGCTGTATTATTTCCGGACCGGGCAGGATTCCGCGCGCATCGCCGTAACAAAGTCCACCGCGGGCATACCCGCCCGCTGGAGCGTGTCGGAAAACGGTACGCTGAATTTTTCACGCAACGGTGAAAGACTGTTTTTCGGCACCGCGCCCATCCGCGAACCCAAAGACACGAACATCGTGGATTTTGAAGTGGCCAAAGTGGACGTCTGGCATTACCAGGACGATTACCTGCAACCGATGCAGCTGAAGAACCTCGACCGCGAGCTGAAAAGAAGCTACGCCGCCGTATACTTTCCCGCGCAGCAGCGCATGGTGCAGCTGGCGGACCTTAGCATGGAAAGCTTCATCCCCGGCGACGAAGGCAACGCAGACTACGGTGTCGGCTACACGGACGCAGGGCAACGCATCGCCATGCAATGGACGGGCAGCACGCTCAAAACCGCTTACGCCGTGAACATCGCCACCGGCGCGCGCAGGCTCATCAAAAAAGATGTGGACGGCTATTTTTCCATTTCCCCCGAAGGCCGCTTCGTTACCTGGTTCGATCAGCCCGAAGGCCAGTGGTATGCCTATGAAACCGCTACCGGCGCCAGCCGCGTGATCAGCGCCAACATTCCCGCGCGCATCACCGACGAGGAAATGGACATGCCCGATTACCCGCGCCCCTATGGCACCAACGGCTGGCAGGAGCACGACAGATATATTTACATCAACGACCGCTACGATATCTGGCAGGTGGACCCGCTGGGGAAAGAAACGCCCGTAAACCTCACTCATGGCGAAGGACGCAGGCTGCGTACGAGCTTCCGCATCCTGAAGCTGGACAGGGACGAACGGTTCATGCGCCCCAAACAACGGCTGCTGCTGGCCGCGCAAAACGATTCCAGCAAATACGGCAGTCTCTGGAGCCTGCAGCTCAGGGATAAAAAAGGATTGCGCCAATTGGTGACCGGCCCGTATGCTTATTCCGCGGTAATGAAAGCAAAAGATGCGGACATGTATCTTTTCCAGCGCAGCAACTTCCAGGAATCGCCCGATGTGTTCGCCGGCGCGGATTTGGCAAAAGCGAAACGCATCAGCGCGCTCAACCCGCAGCAGAAAGATTACAACTGGGGCACCGCGGAGCTGTTCACCTGGAAAGCCTACGACGGCAAAACCACGCAGGGCATCCTGTACAAACCCGAAGATTTCGACCCGAATAAAAAGTACCCCGTGCTGCTCTACTTCTACGAGAAGCTGACGGACGGGCTGTACAGCTACCAGGCGCCTGCGCCCACGCCTTCGCGGCTGAACATCACGTTCTTTGTAAGCCGCGGCTACGTGGTGCTCGCGCCTGACATCCGGTATGAGAACGGCCACCCCGGCAAAAGCGCCTACAACTACGTGGTAAGCGGCGCTGAGGCGCTTGCGGGAAAACCCTGGATAGACAAGGCCAACATGGGCATCCAGGGGCAGAGCTGGGGCGGTTACCAGGTATGTTACCTCATTACCGCCACGCCGATGTTCAAAGCCGCCTGGGCCGGCGCGCCCGTGGCCAACATGACCAGCGCTTACGGCGGCATCCGCTGGGGAAGCGGCATGAACCGGCAGTTCCAGTACGAGCATACCCAAAGCCGCATCGGCGGCACCTTGTGGGACAAACCGGAGCTGTACATCGAAAACTCCCCGCTGTTCCACATCCCGAAAATAACCACGCCGCTGGCCATCATGCACAACGACGGCGACGGCGCAGTGCCCTGGTACCAGGGCATCGAAATGTTCACCGCCATGCGCAGGCTGGGCAAGCCCGTGTGGATGCTCAATTACAACGGCGAAGAGCATAACCTGATGCAGCGGCAGAACCGGAAGGACGTGCAGCGCCGCGAGCAGCAGTTCTTCGATCACTTCCTCAAAGGCGCGCCCGCCCCGAAATGGCTGAGCAAAGGCGTGCCGGCCACGGAAAAAGGCAGGGATTGGGGATTTGATTATTGATTTTCAGCGTGTTAATAGTGCAAAGTCCCGGCTAACCGCCGGGACTTTGTTATTTTGTCGTTAACTGGAAGATTTCCAATAACTTCCACGAATTGTAGAAATTTTTCTAATTAAAATGATCCTGCATATAGTTATTTAGCTATATTTACACCGGTTTTAGTGCGGATAGGTTTACAGAAATAAAACCGCAATCAGTCCTATGAACACCTATATCCTTAGTCCGAAAGACACTTTGCATCCCTTCGTGCAAAAGTACATCGTGCTGCAGAACATCACTTCAGCTGCAGAGATCGCCAAAAAGAAACTCTTTACAGCAGGCAGGCAATACCTGGTATTCATTCAACAGGGCGGGCTGGCATTCAAACCGGCAGACCATGCGGCATTCGAATTGCCGGAAGCGTCCGTGACCGGGCCGTTTACCTGCATGGTGAATGCGCGCGTGACCGGGCCGCTCAATGCGGTGATCGTTCAGCTGAACGCATATGCCAGCCACCGGCTGATGGGCATCAGCATGGAATCCGTGACCAATTATTTCCGCGATCTTTCCAAAGTGAACGACCGCTGGAAACACACTTCCATGCAGCTGCGCGAAACTACAGACATCCATTCAATTCATCATATCCTGGATTCGGCCCTGGAAAGCCTTTTACCTTATCAGCAACCGGCACTCCGCCAGGTGGATGAAATGGTGGATTACCTAACTGAAC
>JBQCFV010000375.1:0-5905 GCA_051958695.1 Chitinophaga sp.
CCTTGCGTAAACGCGCCACGGGTATGTTCAGCTGCTCGCGGTACTTGGCCACGGTGCGCCGCGCGATGTTATACCCTTTGTCCTGCAGCATCTTGGTGAGATTCTCGTCGCTGAGGGGCTTGCGTTTGTTTTCCCCGCCGATCATGTCGGACAGGATCTTTTTCACCTCGCGCGTGCTTACTTCCTCGCCGCTGTCGGTGGACAGGGATTCGGAGAAAAAGAACTTGAGCTTGAAGGTGCCGAATTCGGTCTGCACATATTTGCTGTTGGCCACGCGGCTCACGGTGGAAATGTCCAGCTGGGTGATGTCCGCAATGTCTTTCAGGATCATCGGCTTCATGGTGGTTTCATCGCCGGTGAGGAAAAACTCGTGCTGGTAGCTCATGATGGCTTCCATGGTGCTCAGTAATGTATGCTGGCGCTGCTTGATGGCGTCTATGAACCATTTGGCGGCGTCGATCTTCTGTTTGATGAACAGCACGGCCTCTTTCTGGCGTTTGTCCTTTTTATCGCCGCGGTCGTATTCCTTCAGCATTTCGCGGTAACCTTCGGAGATGCGGAGGTCGGGCGCGTTCTTGCTGTTGAGGGACAGTTCCAGCTTGCCGTTGTTGTTGAGGATGAAAAAATCCGGGATCACATAGCTCTCCGCTTTGTTCATCAGGCTGTAATTACCGCCTGGTTTGGGATTGAGCTTGATGATCTGACCGATGGCCTCGCGCAGGTCCTCGTCGGAAAGGTTGAGGGAACGCTGGATCTTTTCGTAATGTTTTTTGGTGAACTCGTCGAAGTAATTGTCGAGGATGGAGATGGCGGTCTGCACGCCGGGATCGTCCGGGTTCCTGCGTTTGAGCTGCAGCAGCAGGCATTCCTTCAGGTCGGCGCAGCAAACGCCGGCGGGGTCGAAGGTCTGGATGAGTTTGATGAGCTGTTTGATCTCGTCTTCCTCCGCCTGTATGTTTTGTGAAAAGGAAAGATCGTCTACAATAGCGCCGGTTTCCCTCCGGAGATACCCGTCGTCGTCGATGCTGCCGATGATCTGCTCGGCAATGCGACGCTCGCGGTCGTCCAGCGTTTGCAGGCCCAGCTGGCTCAGCAGGTGATCGTGAAAGGTGGTTTCCACGCGCACGGGAATGGTGCGCGATTCGTCCGGGTCGGGATAATTGTCGTCGCGCAGCTTGTAGTCCGCGATCTCGTCGTCCCCTTCGGAAACGTATTCTGAAATATCGATGTTGTCGTATTCGTTCTCGCTGCCGTCCGGCTCGAACTCTTCCTCGGTACTGGCTTCGAACTCTTCGTTGTTCTCCTTGCCGAGATCGTCTTCCTGGCCGTCTTCGCTGTATTCAAGGGCGGGGTTTTCTTCCAGTTCCTCTTTGATGCGCTCTTCGAGATTGGCAGTAGGCACCTGCAACAGTTTCATGAGCTGAATCTGCTGGGGTGACAACTTCTGTAATAATTTCTGTTGTTGCGTTTGCTTTAACATGGTTCGTTCCTTTTTACCACTTTCCCTCCTCGTCCAGGCTAAGCTGGTCGTCTGGCAACAAGCGGAACGTCCTGCGGTGGAAGGGCGTGTCGCCGTGGGAGCGGATGGCGTCGCGGTGAAACCTCGTAGGATACCCTTTGTTCTCCTTCCATCCGTATTGCGGGTACTGCTCGTGCAGGGCCTGCATATATTCGTCCCGATAAGTTTTTGCCAGCACTGACGCTGCTGCTATGGATGCATATTTTCCGTCGCCCTGTATGATGCAGGTATGCGGGATATTGCCATAGGGATGAAAACGGTTGCCATCAATGAGTAACATTTGGGGCTGTAGCGATAATCGTGCCAAAGCTTCGTGCATGGCCTTGAACGAGGCTTTCAGGATATTGATCCGGTCTATTTCCTCATTGCATATGCTGGCTACCGCGAAGGCCACCGCCTCCCTTTCTATCACTACCCGTAATACATTCCTTTCGTCTTCCTTCAGCTGCTTCGAATCGTTCAGCAAAGGATGCCGGAAGGTCCTTGGCAAAATCACCGCCGCCGCAAATACCGGTCCCGCGAGGCAGCCTCTGCCGGCTTCATCGCAACCCGCTTCCGTTAAAACATCCTGGTAATATGGCAGCAACAAGTTAACTGATTTTGTTGGCGCTAAAATTACAAAAACCGGCCGAATGATTCCGGAATTGATAAAAATCATCCGGGGCGGGCGGGATTAACCCTTATTTTTGCAAGGTTTATGGAAATGCAGCAAAACAAAGGAAACCGGGCCATCGTGATCTGGCTGTTCACCGGGGTGGCCATGATCATCGTACAGGTGCTGCTGGGCGGCATCACGCGGCTCACTGGCTCCGGCCTCAGCATTACCGAATGGAAGCCCATCCTGGGCGCCCTCCCTCCCATGAATGAAGCGGCCTGGCAGGCGGCGTTTGAAAAATACCAGCAGATCGGGCAGGCCAAATATATCAACAGCCACTTCACCCTGGCGGATTTTAAATGGATCTATTTCTGGGAATGGCTGCACCGCAACTGGGCCCGCCTCATCGGCTTCGTGTTCGCCGTGCCTTTCGTGTGGTTCCTTGTCAAAAAGAAGATAGACCGCAGCATGGTGACGCCCATGGTCATGCTTTTCGTGCTGGGCGGCCTGCAGGGCGCCATCGGCTGGATCATGGTGCAAAGCGGGCTTAACGAGGAAAACCTGTACGTATCGCATATTCGTTTAGCCATTCACTTTATAGCCGCGCTCGGCCTGCTCTGGTACGTGCTCTGGTTCGCGCTGAAACTGAGCGTGCCCGCGGGTTCCATCGTGCGGGCGCCGGGGCTGCGTAAACTTTCCGGCTGGATACTCGGGCTGCTGGTGCTGCAGCTGGTCTACGGCGCATTCATGGCCGGGCTTCACGCCGCGCTGGCCGCCAATACCTGGCCTTCCATTAACGGCGATCTCGTGCCGGGCGGCATGTTCGCGCAGGGCGGTTTTTTGGAGGACGTTACGCATAACAAGATCACCATCCACTTCATTCACCGCAACCTCGCCTACCTGCTCACCATCCTGATCGCGGTATGGTATTTCCGCTCCGCGAAGCTGCCGCAGCTGGCCACCGTGCGCGCGCTGGCGCTGCTTACCGTGCTGCTGCAGGTATTCCTCGGCGTGCTCACCGTGCTGAACAGCAACGTGAACATCCCGCTGGGTTTTGCGCTGGCGCACCAGTTCACCGGCATGCTGCTGCTGATGGTGCTGGTATGGGCGCGGTTCCTGACCGCCCGCTGATTCACATTTAATTTATTTTTAATTTCACGTTCCCGATATTTGCCTTAATTTAAGGTGGTGAAAAGATTCTGGTACCGATTTTTTTATTCTTTCCCTATTCAGCTGCTGCTGCTGCATTTCCGCAAGTACCAGGTATTGCTGATCTTCTGGGCGATCCTGTTCAGCACCATCAACGGCGGCTTTGCCAAAACGTTTGGCGGCGACGCGCTTTTTCTCGCGCCCGAATACATGGGGAAAGTGAATTTCTACAGCACCACGCTCACCGGCGTAGCCACGGCCATTTTCACCATGAGCTGGAACATCACCACCTTTATCCTTCATAGCGGCCGGTTTAAATTCCTGGCCACCACCTCGCAGCCTTTTTCGCGCTATTGCCTGAACAATGCCATCATTCCCGGCGTCTTCCTGCTCACGCTTTTGTGGCGCGGCTGGGAATACCAGCGCTGGCAGGAGCTGAACACCGTTCCGCAAATACTGCTTCTGGCCGAAGGTTTTATCTGCGGGTACCTTATCATTAT
The DNA here is from genome assembly GCA_051958695.1 of Chitinophaga sp. Taxonomy (GTDB): domain Bacteria; phylum Bacteroidota; class Bacteroidia; order Chitinophagales; family Chitinophagaceae; genus Chitinophaga. Next base: position 3,764 of record JBQCFV010000375.1, read on the forward strand.
TTTCTTTCCCTTCTTTTATTTTTTCAACGCGGACAAAAACATCGGCCGCCGCCTGATGAAAAAATTCGGCAACCCGCGCAATTTTCTCCGCATTGTGCTCAAGCCGAACCAGGAAAGGGACGAGAACGCATTGCCCGTGTACAGCTACTTTTCCAGCCCCTGGCGTATCCGCCGCGCGAGGAACGTGGACCATTACAACAAACATTATCTCGACAACATCTTCCGCCAGCACCACTTTGCCGCGATGATCACCATCGGTCTCGCGCTGGTGTTCCTCGTCATTATGGCCTACCTGATGGATTATAACGCCTTCCGCATTCCCGCGGGGGCCAGCGTGCTGATCTTTTTCGCGTTCCTGATCGGCGTGGCCGGCGCGTACGCCTACCTGCTGGAAAGCTGGGCCATTCCGGTGCTGATCGCGCTGATACTGGGGCTGAACTGGATGGTGAAGAACCAGTGGCTCGACAATCGCAACAAAGCTTACGGGCTCAACTATCTCGACAAAAAAGACCGGCCGGAATACAGCGTGCGCAGCCTGCAGGATTTTTTCACCGCGGCGCGCGCGGAAGCCGACCGCAAGAACACCCTGCAGATACTCGAAAACTGGAAAGCGAAATTCCCGCCCGGCAGCAAACCGCCCATCATCATCATCAACACCAGCGGCGGCGGCAGCCGTTCCGCCGCATGGACGATGAACGTGCTGCAACGCTACGACAGCCTGCTGAAAGGCCGCCTGCTCGAAAACACGTTCCTCATGACCGGCGCCTCCGGCGGCATGCTGGGCGCCACCTATTTCCGCGAGCTGTACCTCCGCCAGCAGGAAGGCCGCATGCCCATCCCGGCGGGCTTGTACGACAGCCTGTATTGTGAAAAGATCTCCCGCGACCTGCTCAATTCCGTGTTCAGCTCCTTTGCGGTGAACGATTTTATCACGCCCTTCAGGCATTTCCACATCGGAAAAAACTCCTACGCCAAAGACCGCGGCTACGCCTTCGAAATGCAGCTGAACCTGAACACCGACAACATTCTCAACAAAACCATCGGCGATTACAAACAGCCCGAATACGAAGCGAAGATCCCCATGATGATCTGGTGCGCCACCATCAATGCGGACGGGCGCAGGCTCTTCATGAGCCCGCAGCCGGTAAGCTATCTCTGCGCGGCCGATTACCGCTACCCCACCCGCTCCGTGCGCGATGTGGACGGCGTGGACTTCAACCAGTTCTTCGCCAACCAGCACGCCAACGAGCTGCGCGTAACCAGCGCCATCCGCATGAGCGCCACTTTCCCTTATGTGCTGCCCAACGTGTTCCTCCCCAGCAAACCCATCGTGGACGTAATGGACGCGGGCATCCGCGACAACTTCGGGCAGGAGACGAGCATCCGCTTTTTATACACCTTCCGCAAATGGATCAATGAAAATACCGGCGGGGTGATATTCATGCAGATCAGGGACACGCGAAAAAACGACGTAACGCCGATCAAGCAGACGAAAGAACTCAGCGACCTGATCTTCGAGCCGCTTTTTTCCATGCAGACGCACTGGATGAGCATGCAGGACTTCCACCAGGATCATTTGGTGAATTATATAGAAGCCTATTTCCCCCACAAGTTCAAACGCCTCATTTTCCAGTACGTGCCGCAACAGGTGGATAAAACGGCAGCGCTCAGTTGGCACCTCACCCCCCGCGAAAAGCTGGACATCGCCCGGGCGCTGGAGAACCCGGCCAACCAGCAGGCCTTCGGGCAGCTGAAGGAAGCCCTCACCGGGGTGCTTTCCCAACAACAGTAATCATAACCCATTGATTTTTAGTAAATAACGCGCAAACCTGCTACCGGCTGATATTTCACGTTTATTTAAGACTGCCCTACATGTAATTTTCCCGATTATTCGTACCTTTGCGCCTTCGTTTGGAGCCGCCCGGGAAAAACACCGCCGGAAACGACTTCAAAAGCGGCTAAATCACACATATGCAAATCAGAAACATCACCATTATCGCGCACGTAGACCACGGTAAAACTACCCTGGTGGATAAAATCCTCCACTCTACCAACGTTTTCCGGGCCAATCAGGAAACCGGGGAGCTGATCATGGACAACAACGATCTTGAAAAAGAGCGCGGTATCACCATCCTCAGTAAA
>JBQCFV010000376.1:0-2551 GCA_051958695.1 Chitinophaga sp.
CCTTTTCTTTTTTCAGCACCGTTAATGCCAGCGCGAAAGACGTGATATGCGAGATGTGGCTCACATAGGCGGTGTGCAGGTCGTGCTCTTCGGCGTTCATGTACACGGTGCGCATGTTCAGCTTGTCCACCATCGTTTCCACGAGCTCCAATGCGTCCTCGTCGCTGTTCTTGACGTCGCAGAGCACCATCGTTTTCTGGTGGAACAAGTTGTGTATGGCGGCTTCCGGGCCGGAATACTCGGTGCCGGCCATCGGGTGGGCGGCCACAAAGCGTCCTCTCCGGGGATGACCGGCAACGAGCTGCAACAGTTTTTGTTTGGTGGAGCCTACGTCCATCACTACATGGTGAGGTTTCACCTTGTCCAGGATGGAAGTGAGCGTTTGCAGCAGCGCGTCCACGGGTATGGCGAGCACGATCAGCTGGCTGCGTTCCAGTGCGTCGTCGAGCGTGGAGCTTTCGTCGATTATTTTCAGGTCCTGCGCTTTGGTGAGGTTGTCCTGGTTGAAGTCCACCCCGATCACCCAGTTGGCGACGCCTTTTTCTTTGAGGCTGAGGGCGAGCGAACCGCCGATCAAACCTACCCCTACTACGGCGGCGATCATATGGCGGCGGTTTGAGGTGAAACGATCGTTTTTCTCACCCGTTCTATCGCCTCGGCAAACACCTGTTCGTCGCGGCAAAGGCTCACGCGGATGTAGCCCAGCCCGTTCTCGCCGAAAATGCCGCCCGGCGTGATGAACACATGCGCTTTCTGCAGCACGGCGTCGCTTACGGCGTACCCGTCCTTGTACCCTTGCGGAATTTTCGCCCATACGAACATGCCTACCTGGTTGCGGTCGTATTGCGCGCCCAGCAGGTCCAGCAGCCCGAACACTTTCTCACGGCGGCCGGCGTAGATCTTATTCAGCTGCGCGTACCATTCGGGGCCCAGCTCCAGCGCGGCCACGGCGGCCATCTGCACGGGTTGGAACATGCCCGAGTCCATATTGCTTTTGAACCGCAGGATGTCGTTGAGAAATTCCGCTTTACCCACGAGCATGCCTACACGCCAGCCGGCCATGTTGCCGCTTTTGCTGAGGGAGTTGAGCTCCAGCGCCACTTCCTTCGCGCCCGGCGTGGCCATCAGGCTGGCCGGATGCTCGTTCAGGATGAAGCTGTACGGGTTGTCGTGGCAAAGCAGTATATGATGTCTGGCGGCAAAGGCCACCAGCTTTTCGAAAGTCTCTTTTTTAGCCGCGGCGCCGGTGGGCATATGCGGGTAGTTCACCCACATGAGCTTCACGTTGGAGAGGTCGCGTTTTTCAAGCGCGTCCAGGTCCGGCTGCCAGTCGTTGGCTGCGCTCAGCGTGTAGGTAACGGGCGTGGCGCCGGAAAGCTGCACGGCTGAGCGGTAAGTAGGGTAACCCGGGTCGGGAATGAGGGCTTCGTCGCCTTCCTGGAGGAACGTCATGCAGATGTGCATGATGCCTTCCTTGGAGCCGATCAGCGGCAGCACTTCCGTATCGGGGTTGAGGGGAACGTTGTAATAACGGCCGTACCAGCCGGCGATCGCCTGCCTGAGCGCGGGAATGCCTTTGTAGCCCTGGTAGGCATGGGTATTGGGTTTCGCGGCGTGCTCGTTGAGCGCGGCGGTTACGGAGGCGTGGGGCGGCAGGTCCGGACTGCCGATGCCGAGATTGATCACGTTGGCGCCCGCTTTGTTCATATCGTCGATTTCGCGGAGCTTCCGTGAGAAGTAGTACTCCTCGGTATGCTGTAATCGTTTGGCTACGGATGGTTGCATTGGTCTATGATTTCAGGTATCAGGTATGCGTGTTGCCTTTTTTGTAAACACCCAGCACGGTGAAGCGCTCCGTTAACGGTGTGATCTTTTTCAGCGCCTGCTGCAAATGATCCAGGGAATCGAATTCCATGTCCGCATGGAAATAATAATGCCATTCCTTCGCGGGGATCGGGAAGCTCTGGATCTTGCTCAGGTTGATGCCTTCCGCCGCGATCTGCGTCAATACTCTCGCCAGGCTTCCGCTCTCGTTTGAAGTCTGGAAATATACGGAAGATTTATTTGCGTCCGCGGGCGGTTGCACGCCATTTTTTGAAATGGCGAGAAAACGGGTGTAATTGTTCTTGGCCGTATGGATGTTGCGGCCGATGATGTCCAGCTCGTAGATCTCCGCCGCCAGGTCTCCCGCGATGGCCGCGGTGCTTTTCAGCTTTTTCTGCCGCACATGCTTTGCGCTGAGCGCGGTGTCTTCCGTTTCCACCAGCTTGATCTGCGGGTATTTCGCGAGAAAGTCCATGCATTGCAGCAACGCCATGGGGTGGCTATGCACTTCTTTGATATCTTCTATGGACTGCCCGGGCATTACCATCAGGTGCTGGTTGATCTGGAGATACACCTCGCCGATCACGTGCAGGCCGGAGTTTTTGAGCAGGCTGTAATTGGGCAGGATGCTGCCGGCGATGGAGTTTTCGATGGCCATCATGCCGGCGTCCGCGCCTTCAGCGTTCTTCACTTTCCTGACCAGTTCGGAGAACGAGGCGCAGGCTTC
>JBQCFV010000377.1:0-6373 GCA_051958695.1 Chitinophaga sp.
CATCTACCTCCGCATCGGCATCGCCACCACGCCCGACTATCTCGAACGGCGCTACGACACCGGCACCAAACGGATCGTATCCCTGCTTTTTCTTTTCAACTACATCGTGAACCTGCTGCCCTCGGTACTGTACGGCGGCGCCGTGGCGTTCGACGGGCTTTTTCATTTTTCGGACATGTTCGGCACCGGTTACTGGAGCACCATCTGGATACTCGTGTGGCTGATCGGAGGGGTCGGCGCTTTGTATTCCCTGCTGGGCGGACTGAAGGCCATCGCACTGTCTGACATGATGCTGGGGCTCGCCATGTTCACCGGTGGTTTGCTGCTGCCGTTCTTCGGGCTGCGTTACCTCGGCGGCGGCGATATGCTGGCGGGACTGGAAACGCTGCTGTCCACGCATACGGAACACCTGAACAGCATCGGCGCACCCGGCGACCCGGTGCCGTTCGGCACGATATTCACCGGCATGCTGCTGGTGAATTTGTATTACTGGGGCACGGAGCAGTACATCGTGCAGCAGGTGCTCGGCTCCCGCGACCTCGCCACCTGCCAGAAGGGCATTGCGCTCGCCTGCGTAGGCAAGCTTGCGTCGGTGCTGCTGCTGAACATTCCGGGGCTGATCGCCGTGCATATGTATACGGGCATGCAGAACACCGCCGCCGTATTCCCCCGCATGGTGAGCGACGTATCGCCGCCGGTGTTCATCGGCTACATGGCGGCCATACTTTTCGGCGCGGCCTTCACCACGTTCAATGCGGGCCTCAACAGCGCCAGCACTTTGTTTATCCTGAACATCTACAAACCCTGGGCGGAGAAAAGGGAACAGACCCCGGACGAACGCGCCTGTCTCCGTATGGCGAAACGTTTCGAGCTGGCGATTTGCCTTACCGCGATGTGCATTGCACCGTTCATTATTTTTGCGAAGAACGGGTTTTACAATTACCTGCAAATGGTGGGAGGATTGTTCAGCGTACCGGTGTTCACGATACTGCTGGTAGGTTTGCTGACCAAAAAAGTACCGCCGCTGGCCGCGAAAGCCGGGCTTGTTTTTTTTATCGTTTGTTACGGGCTTACGCAAACGGTAGTGCATACCGGTCTGCACTTTTTACATACGCTGGCCATCCTGTTCGTGATCACCGCGGGGCTGATGCTCGTTATCGGCAGGCTGCGGCCGCTGGCAACGCCTTACCGGCCTTTGCGCAGCGGCATCGTGGAAATGTCGCCCTGGAAGCACCGGCATGTATCCACTTTCCTGCTGGCGGCGGCCGTGGTAGCGATGTTCCTGGTATTTTCCCCCTGGGGCCTGGCGGGCTGATATAAATATTGAAAACCCTGCGTATATTTGGACATCTGTCAACCGAATCAACCAAATGAAGCCTGAGATCAGGAAGCTGTTCAAAGTATGGGAGCACGAAATGAAGGCCGTTGAAAAAACGGATATTCCCCACCGATTCGACGAGATCGTCAGCTCCGTATTTACGGCGGGCCCCTCGTATTTTTACGTGATCGACTTTTTCGACATGACCGTTTCCCACATGAGTGACATGGTAAAAAACATCCACGGGCTGGATGCGGCAACTGCCACGTTCCAGGATATCCTCAACCAGATGCATCCCGACGACATACCCTTCGTGGAAAAAGCGGAAGCCGCCATCATCCGCAAGTTTCAAAAGATCGGCTGGGATAAGCTGATGAAATACAAAGGCAGCTACTGCTTCCGCATGAAGACGGCCGGCGGCGCGTACCGGCTATTCCTTCATCAGCACCTGGTGCTCACGTTGGACGCGAACGGCGGTTATGCAAAGGCGCTCAATATCCACACGGATATCAGTCACATCACTACCGCCAACAACTATAAAGTATCGCTGATCGGCCTGGAGGCAGAGCCTTCTTATTTCGATATGCAGGTAACTGATCCGCTGGCCGGCGCATTGCATTACACGCGGCGCGAGATGGAAGTGCTCCGTCTCATCAGCGAAGGGCTCACCACGTTGCAGATCGCGGAAAGGCTTCACCTGGCGATGGACACCGTGAAGAACCACCGGCGCAATATCCTGTCGAAAGCAGGCATGAAAAATACCGCGGAACTGATCCGCCACTGTATGCTGAACGGTTTGATTTAGAACGCGATACAAAAAATAGCCCAAAAGGGCTATATATTTCTGCCGGTACATTCGGGAAATTTGCAGGACGATTACACACTACCAAACATTTAATTCCTATAGTATGAAATGGCTGATCGGCTGCTGCTTTTTATTAGCAGGAACCCCTGCGCTGCAGGCGCAAACCCCTAACAGATCTTCCCCCAGGGACTTTGTGTGGCAATATATCGTGCCCGATAATATTAAATCGGGCCCGAGGGACGTTCATGTTACCGGCACTTATTATTTCACGCGGGAATCCATCGGAAAAAAATACGTCGTTTACGTACACTGCAAGATAACGTCCAGCGAGTTCATGCCGAGGGGCGGTTCGCGCCGGTACCTGTATAACGGCAGGATATACGGGGAAGCCGACCTGAGCGGCGTGTACGGCGAGAAGTCGCATGAATTTGACCAGCTGAGAATTACCAGCGTAGACATCCGCATCACCGCCAATTCCGTCGAAAACGCGAAGATGGCCGCCATTGGCGATAATATCGCCAGCGAAGTGGGGCAGGTGGATAAAGACACGGACCTCGACCACCTTTCGCTGAACCTTGTCAGTTCGAAGCTGGTGGACCTCAACTGGCAAGGCTCCGCCGCGATCGAAGCGCGGATCAACGCCATGGCGAAGGCCAGGAAGAATAAAGAAGACTACCAGCAGGCCATCAGCGGCGCCAACGCCGCCTTCAACGCAAAAAAATGGAGCGAGGCCCGCTCGCTGTACGGCAAAGCGGCGCGGTTGCAGGAGAATGAACAATACCCCAAAGACCAGATCGCCAAAATAGACAAAATACTGGCGGACGAAAAGCCCGGCAAACCCAACAAACGCAAAATACCGCGGCGGCCGGTAACAGCTCCGGCAGCGGCACGATCACCGTTACCGGTTCTGATAACAAAACCGCCGGCAGATCATCATCCGCCGAGGATAAATACTGGGGCACCAGCGCAAAAAATAATACGGCCGCTACCGCCCCGCGCACGGCGCCCATGGAAGGACCGCCCGTCGCCACGGATAAAGAGGGCAATCATTACGTGAAAGACAGTGAAGGCAGATACGTTCAGACTACAAAAGAAAATTATGAAAGGGTAAGAACGGCCATCAACGAAAAAAAGAACAAAGCGGCGCAGGAAGCCTATCTCGCGGAAAAAGCAAAAAACGAGCAGGCGCTGCTGGGCCAGCTTCATACCGCCCAGAACAGTTTTCTGAAAAATATGGAAGAAACGAAGCGGAAAGACGCGCGCGACGGCCAGCTGATGGCTACCAGCTTTTACGCCCGGCGGGCCGCAACGGAGGCCAGGGCTGGGCTGCAGGACGCGTCCCACCTCAGCGGCGCTTATGAATCGCTGGAAGAGCTGCAGGCAGACTTTGAGCAGCAGTACGCGGCCATCAGCGATGCGAAGGAGGAGATGCTGAGCGCCGGCCGCAATCATGTTTCCGCATCAATGAACTATGCGTTTAAGGACGCCGATGCAAAAACCGCCGCTTACCAGTCGCTGGCGACGGGTGTAGGCAACCTGCTGAGCGACGCCGCGGCTGAACGCCGGGCGCGGGAAGCACGCGCGCAGCTGGAACGTGAACGCGCGGCGCATGAAAGATATATCAAAGAAAAGAAACGCCTGGCCCTGCTGAAGATGCGCAACGGCCTGCTGAAGAATTTCCCGGAAGGCGGCGTGCCGCTCTCTTCCCACAAAGTGGCTGCAGACGATCTCTATTTCTTCACATACGTAATGGCGCCCGCCGCCGTCAACGAGCCGCGGCCGAAGGTGCTCGTGAGCAACGTATACAGGATACAGCGTTATGGCGACGGCACCTGGCCGTTCAAAAGAACGATCCTGGGTGAAATAAAAAAGGCATCAGGCGCCAAAGAGAATATCGTGATGGTGGGGTACTATACCGATGAAAGCGAGGCCGCGCAAATGCATGCGGCCTTTGTGTCCATCGCCAAAAAAGCGGAAATGGATACGGTGATGTTTACTTACAAGGGCAAAAAAGCGTCCGGCAGCGGCAGCTCCGCGAACTACTGGGGCAAGGACGCCAAAAAGCCCGTTAAGAACGAAGACAGCTATTGGAACAAAGGCGGGAACAAATCACAATCGCAGCCCGTCAGAACCGAAGACAGTTACTGGAACAAACCCGGCGATAAAAAATCACCGGAAAAACCTATGAAGGACAGTACCGTAAAAAAAGACGGCTACTGGCGATAAACTAAAAATACCGTCATCATGAAAAAATTATTACTCCTGTTGTGCCTGTACCTGGCCTGTATACCGGGATCCTTTGCCCAGCTGGGCAAAATGCAGTTCGAAGATGCAGAAGAGCAATTCGCCGCCGGCAGGTTCGGGGAAACGCTTTCGCTGCTGGAGCAGTCTGAAAAATCCCTCGGCGGAACCAACCCGATGATCGCGCACCTGCGCATCATGGCGCGCGTGGAGCTGCTGAAGCAGGATACGGAAAAGTACATCGACATGCTGGAAACGGCAAAAGAAGAGGCGGAAAATTTCCTCAAAGTATACGAAACGGAAACGCTGATAGAAGAAAAGTACCGGGAAGTATACAAAGCGTCAAAAGTGCTGGCCGCATTTCCCACCAAAAGCGATATTGAAAAAAAGAAAGCCGAGGAAGCGCGTAAAGAAGCCGAAAGGCTGCGGTTGGCGAAACAATCGATGCTGCCCGGCTTTATATTTGGCATGACCTCCGCAGAAGCTGCAAAAGTACTGCCCAATTATGCGATGACATTTCCCCAGGATACGCTGATCACACTCATGTCCAGGGATATGAAAACAATGATATTCGTGTCGCCAAAATCGAGCAGCGCATTTGCGTATGTGCTATTTACTCACTTCCCCGATCCCGATGAAGAATTTACAGCGGCAAAAAAGGATTTCGAGCAAAAAAAAGAGCACATTACAAAAGTAATGGGGTCCAGTCCGGTTGAAGAAACGCCCGCCGTGCCTGTTGCTTCCAAAACCCAAATACTGATGGCGAAACGCTGTATCTGGACGGACGGCACGCGGACCGTCCAGCTGGATATCGCATGCCAGCAATACAAGCGTAAGAACAATGCATCGGTTACGATCATGCATAGCGATTCACTATACAAATAAAATTTTCAAAAAAAGGATACATGACATTTTTTAAAAGGATCTGGCTGCTGACGCTGCTGCTAACCGGCCTTACCGCTACCTCCTTCGCCCAGCTTAGTAAAATGCAATTTGAAGACGCGGAGCTGGCCTTCTCGGAAGGAAAGTATGCGAACGCCATCGTGCTGCTGGACGCTGCTGAAAAATCCAACAACGGCGCCAACCCGCCCATCATCCATCTGCGCATCATGTGCCGGATGGAGCTGATCAGGCTGGACCCGTACATGAGTTTTGACACCATCGACAAAGCAAGGAAAGAAACGGATTTTTTCCTGAAGCAGTACCAAGACGATGCATCGCTGGAAGAAAAATACCGCGACGTGTATAAGGCGTCGAAGGTGCTGAAGGGTTTGCCGCTTACGCGGGCTTCGTTTGAGCAGGCTGCGAGGAATAGAAAATAAGCGGCTGTTGAGTCGTTCTTCAATTATTTATTATCATGATTATGACGAAAGTTCCATATATCGGCGGCTTGTTAAAGAGGATCTGGCTGATAACGATGCTGTTAACCGGTCTTACATCCGCCTCCTTCGCCCAGCTGGGCAAAATGCAGTTCGAGGATGCGGAAGAGCAGTTCGCCGCCGGCAGGTTCGAGGAAACGCTTTCGCTGCTGGAGCAGTCTGAAAGATCACTCGGCGGAACCAACCCGATGATCGGGCACCTGCGCATCATGGCGCGCGTGGAGCTGCTGAAGCAGGATACAGAAAAGTACATCGACATGCTGGAAACGGCAAAAGAAGAGGCGGGAAATTTCCTCAAAGTATACGAAACGGAAACACTGATAGAAGAAAAATACCGGGAAGTATACAAAGCATCAAAAGTGCTGGCCGCATTTCCCACAAAAAAAGACATTGAAGAAAGAAGGGCAGCGGAAGCACGGAGAAAGGCAGCGGAAGAAGCCGAAAGGATACGTTGGGAAAAAGTGGCCCTGGTACCGGGTTACCGGCATGGCATGACGACCGCGCAACTGGAAAAAATGGGATCGGGATTTCAGTCATTGTTCACCTCTGATTCGCTGCGGACCGTTTTTTTTCCCGATCTGAGGGGGGTGGGATACCTTTCGCCAACACCCGACCGCACGGTTGGCTGCA
>JBQCFV010000378.1:0-4875 GCA_051958695.1 Chitinophaga sp.
CGCCTTATTCCGTATCGCCATTTTTAAACTTTAAATGGTAAAACCAGGTATCTAATAAAAGATAGAACTTCTCCACTTTCGTATTTAACAGCTTGGCAGGGATAAAATGACCCATCTCGTGCAGGACCACTAAAATCGACAGCGACAGGATCAGCTGGCCTGCTTTAATTAATATTTCCGATGTTTCCATGTAATGCTTGGATGATATACTGAGTTGCGAAGGTAATGAATCAGGTGAGACCGTGGATCAATTCTGCGGCATGTTCGCGGGCAGCGGTATCTGCCTGGTAATAATGCTGTAAAGTCGGCTTTTCCACGAAAGGTATCTTCACCAGGGTTTCTTCGATCACTTCCGTCATTTGCAGGAACCCGATCCGGTTTTTCAGGAACGCCTGCACCACCTCTTCGTTCGCCGCGTTCATCACGCAGGCGGCGTTGCCCCCTTTCTTCAACACTTCCGTTGCGATGGCAAGGTTACGGAATGTTTTTGTATCGGGTTGCTCAAAAGTAAGGGAGGGGTAATTCTTGAAAGAAAAACGGGGGAAATCGTTGGACAAACGGTCCGGGTACCCCATGGCATACTGGATGGGCAGTTTCATGTCCGGCAGGCCCATCTGGGCTTTCAGCGAACCGTCCACGAACTGTACCATGGAATGTATGATGGACTGCGGATGGATCACCACTTCGATCTGCCCGGCATCAAGACCGAACAGCCACTTCGCTTCTATCATTTCCAGCCCTTTGTTCATGAGCGTGGCCGAATCGATGCTGATCTTGGCGCCCATGCTCCAGTTGGGATGCTGCAGCGCATGGTCTTTTTTTACGTTGATGAGGAAATTCGTTTTTTTCCCGAGAAAAGGCCCGCCCGACGCAGTGAGTATCACCTTGTCCACCCTGCTCAGCGGCTCGCCCTGCAGGCATTGGAAAATGGCGGAATGCTCGGAATCCACGGGGATGATGGGCACGTTTTTTTTGCGCGCGGTGGCCATTACGATATCGCCAGCCACCACCAGCGTTTCCTTGTTGGCAAGCGCCACGGGCGTGCCCTGCTCCAGCGCACTGAGCGTGGGGGCCAGCCCGGCGAAACCTACGATGGCGACAAGCATCAGGTCGATGCTGTCCCATGCGGCCACTTCCACCATGGCGGCGGCGCCGGCAAATACCTTGATGCCTTTATCGAACAGCACGTCCTTTACCCCGGCGTACTTCGATTCGTCCCCGATCACCACTGCGTTGGGTTTGAACTTCACGGCCTGCTCGATGAGCAGGTCGGCATTCTGCTGCGCGGTGAGCACTTCCACTTCGAACCGCTCCGGGTGGGCGGCGATTACGTCGAGGGCCTGGCGGCCGATGGAGCCGGTGGACCCGAAAATTCCGATACGTTTCTTACTCATGATCAAACAAAATATCTCCTATGCTTAAATTTAAAGGTTTTTATCTACAGTGCGTACGGCAGCCTGCTTCGCTGCGGTATAACAGGAAGCGGCAATTTGCGGGGCTGCTTCAACGCGCTTGCAGGTATTTTTCCATTTCTTCCGCGATCTTGCGGTCGTTGCTCAGCCGCGGCACCTTGTTCTGGCCGCCGAGCTTGCCGATGGATTTCATATAGTCGATAAAGCCGTTTTTCCGGACAGGCCTGATTTTCAGCGGCTGCAATATATTCCCGGTTAACAGGTCGTCATAATAAATGTTCTTTTTGCGCAGCACTTCGTCCACCGCCCGGGCGAACCCGTCCAGGTTGCCGGGCACTTCCTCGAATTCCACGAACCATTCGTGGTAAGGCAGCTCGCCGTTCACCTGTATGCGCGGGGCCACGGTAAATTCCGTGATCCGCACGTTGTTGCCGTCCGCCACGCCCATCAGGCTTTGCTCCACTTCCTCGCCGATCACGTGCTCGCCAAAGGCGGAAATGAAGTGCTTGGTACGGCCGGTGACCACGATGCGGTAAGGGTTGAGGTTGACGAACTTGACGGTATCGCCGATGTTGTACGCCCACAAACCCGCGTTGGTGCTCACTACCAGCGCATAGTTCACGCCCGCTTCCACGTCTTTGAGGGAAACGCGGGTCGGGTTTTCGGAGAATATCTCTGCAGCGGGCACAAATTCAAAGAAAATGCCCGCGTTGGTGTTTAATAATAAACCTTCGTGCTGCTGGCTGTCCTGGTAAGCGAAAAACCCTTCCGAAGCCGGAAAAGTCTCGATAGCAGGCACTTTGCGGCCGATGGAATCGAACAGCTTGGCTTTGTATGGTTCGAAGTTCACGCCGCCGTGCACGAGCAGGTTGAAGTTGGGGAACAGCTCCCCTACCGGCTTCCCGCTGCGGGCGATGAGATGGTCGAAGTACATCTGCATCCATGGCGGAATACCGCTGATCAGGCGCATGTCCTGCCCGATGGTTTCGTCCACGATCTTGCCCAACTTGGTTTCCCAGTCTTCGATACAGTTGGTTTCGTAGCTGGGCAGCTGGTTCGTTCGGAGGTACCGCGGTATCTGGTGGTTAGCGATGCCGCTGAGGCGCCCGGTGGGGATGCCGCCTACCCTTTCCAGCTCGGGCGAACCGGAGAGGAAGATGAGCTTGCCGTCGAAGGCGCTGGCGTCGCCGAGCTCCGTCACGTTGCAGAACACCGCGTTGCGCGAGGTGTTGAAGTGATGGTCCACCGATTCTTTGGTGATGGGAATATATTTTACCCCGCTGGTAGTGCCGGAGGTTTTGGCAAAGTAAATGGGCTGACCTTTCCAGAGGATGTTGTGCTTTCCTTCCTTGATCTTGTCTATATACGGCCTGAACTGCTCGTAATCGCGGATGGGCACGGCTTTTTTAAAGTCTTCATAGGTATTGATGCCGTCGAACGAATGGTTTTTCCCGAACTCTGTTTTTTTGCCTGTCTTAAGCAGATCCTGGAGTACCGCCTCCTGATCTTCCACCGCCCTCAGCATATCCTTCTTCACCTTGCCGGCAATAATGGAAGCAAATGGTTTGGCCAGCAGTGATTTAAACTTCATGCCCCGATTTTTTAATGATCAACGTAAAAAACAAATGTATAAAAATTGTGCACAACTTTGGCCGTTTTTAGGAGTGGGCCACGGGCGGGCTTTAGCGGGTGGAAAACGGGCCTAGCGGGTAAAATAGCGGGAGGCGGGGGTTGCTAAACAATTGTTAAAAAAAACTAAAATTGTAAAAACTCCGTATCTCTGATATGTAAAAAGCTATTTTTCAATAGAGTGCCCTGCCAGCGGGGTCTCGGTTCCTGTAAAAATGTATAAAATCTTTGTTGATTAAAAAACAAAATAATACCTTTGCAGGAAATTATTTTTGGAATACTATGTTCGCAGTTGTAAAAATCGCAGGGCAGCAATTCAAAGTACAGAAAGATCAGGAGATCTTTGTACAGCAATTGGCTGGTAATGTTGGAGATAAAGTAGAATTTGCAGAAGTTTTGCTGACCGACAACGACGGTAAGATTACCGGAGGTACTGATGTAAAATCAGTGATTAAGGCCGAGATCCTGAGCCATGTGCAGGGAGACAAGGTGATTGCTTTCAAGATGAAACGCAGAAAAGGTTTCAGGAAGAAAGTCGGTCACCGTACCCATTTTACCAGGATCCGGATCAACGAAATCGCTTAATTTAATATTGAAAAGTTTATAAAGTAACAATACAATGGCACATAAAAATGGTGAAGGTAGTGTTAAGAACGGCCGCGACTCACAAAGCAAAAGGCTTGGTGTGAAGATTTTCGGCGGTCAGGTAGCAGTGGCCGGTAATATCATTATCCGCCAGAGAGGCACCGTATATCACGCAGGTTCTAACGTAGGCATCGGTAAAGATTTTACCATCTACGCTCTTACAGATGGTGTTGTGGAATTCAGGAAGGGTCGTGAGAACAGAACTTTCGTTTCCGTTAAATCATTTGACACCACTGCCCAGGCGGAAGCCTAAAGCAGTGTTTGCCATAAAGTTTTTTTAATACCCAATTTTTTTTACTAACCCAAAATTCAAAAAACAATGGAAACAATTAAGAAAGCTGCTGCTAAAAAAGCGGCTCCTAAAAAGAAAGCTGCTGCTAAGAAAGCTGCTCCTAAAAAGAAAGCCGCTGCTAAAAAAGCGCCTGCCAAGAAGAAAGCGCCTGCTAAGAAAAAAGCCGCTCCTTCTGCTCCCGCAGCTCCGGCCATGTAAGATCGGAATTACAAACTGTAGCATAAAGAACCTCGATGCAAATCGGGGTTCTTTTTTTTTGTATAACTTAGGGCCTCTATGGACAATTACATCATCTCCGATAACCTCTCCCTGCTGGCCAAACTGATGGATATCCACGGCGATAATCCCTTCAAAGCCAAATCATTCGCCAATGCGGCATTCCAGATAGAAAAACTTTCCGTTCCTCTCCAGGATACCCCGCGCGACGACGTGTTCCGCATCAAAGGCATCGGGGAATCTACCGGCAAATGCGTGATAGAAATGCTCGAGACCGGGCAGTTCGGCCTGCTGGAAGAATACCTCCGCAAAACGCCCCCCGGTATTCTCGACATGATGCGCATCAAAGGTATCGGCCCGAAAAAGATCGCCACCATCTGGAAAGAGCTGGAGATCGAGACCCTCGGCGAGCTGCTCTACGCCTGCAACGAAAACCGCCTCACCCTCCTGAAAGGTTTCGGGCAAAAAACGCAGGAAAGCATCCGCCAGAGCATCGAGTTTTTCCTGTCCAACCGCGAAAGGTTCCTGTATGCCGAAGTGGAAAGTTTTGCGGAAGAGCTTACTTCGCTCCTCTCCCGCTCCTTCGCTCCCGCCAAAGTGGCCATCACCGGCGCTTTCAGGCGGCAGCAACCGGTCATCGACGAATTGGAATTTGTGATCGGCATGGCGATAGACCAGGTG
>JBQCFV010000379.1:0-2115 GCA_051958695.1 Chitinophaga sp.
GGCGCGAAACCGTGCAGGCCGTGGCAAAAGAATATCCCGATGTAGAAACCGAACATATGTTCATCGACAACGCCGCCATGCAGCTCATCAAAGACCCGAAACGTTATGAAGTAGTAGTCACCGGCAACCTGTTCGGCGACATCCTCACCGACGAAGCCAGCCAGATAGCGGGTTCCATGGGCATGCTCGCATCCGCGTCCGTGGGCGATTCCGTTGGTTTTTACGAACCCATCCACGGCTCCGCGCACGACATCGCCGGCAAAGGCATCGCCAACCCGCTGGCCTCCATCCTCAGCGCCGCGCTGCTGCTGGACATTTCCTTCGGGCTGAAAGAAGAATCCCAACGCGTGATCCGCGCGGTGGACGCCACGCTGCGCCAGGGCTTCCGCACTATGGACATCGCGAACAAACATACGCCGAACGATTTTGTGCTCGGCACCGACGCAATGGGCGCGCAAGTACTGAAAAACCTTAACTAACCTACAAACTACAGTCATGGATAATAATCGTGTATACGTTTTTGATACCACCCTCCGCGACGGGGAACAGGTGCCCGGTTGCCAGCTTACCACCGTCGAAAAGATCATCGTCGCCAAAGAGCTGGAAGCGCTCGGTGTAGACGTGATCGAAGCCGGTTTCCCCATCTCCAGTCCCGGCGATTTCCAGAGCGTGGTAGAGATCTCCAAAGCAGTGTCCGAACCCGTCATCTGCGCCCTCACCCGCGCCCATACGGCAGACATCGACGCTGCCGCATCCGCGCTGAAATTCGCCAAACGCAAACGCATCCACACCGGTATCGGCTCGTCGGACATGCATATCAAATACAAGTTCAACTCCACCCGCGAAGCCATTCTCGAACGCGCGGTAGACGCCGTAAAATACGCCCGCAAATTCGTGGACGACATCGAGTTCTACGCCGAAGACGCAGGCCGTGCCGATAACGAATACCTTGCCCGTATGGTGGAAGCAGTGATCGCCGCAGGCGCCACCGTGGTGAACATTCCCGACACCAACGGCTACTGCCTGCCCGAACAGTACGGCGCAAAGATCAAATACCTGATGGACCATGTGTCCAACATCGATAAAGCCATCATCTCCGTGCATTGCCACAATGATCTTGGTCTTGCTACCGCCAACACCATCGCCGGTGTAATGAACGGCGCCCGCCAGGTGGAATGCACTATCAACGGCATCGGTGAAAGGGCCGGCAACACTTCCCTCGAAGAAGTGGCCATGATCCTCAAAACGCATCATGCGCTGGGTTACACCACCGGCATCAACAGCAAAAAGATCTACGAGATCAGCAACCTTGTGTCGAACATGATGCGCATGCCCGTGCAGCCCAACAAAGCCATCGTGGGCCGCAACGCTTTCGCGCATAGCTCCGGCATCCACCAGGACGGTGTGCTGAAACACCGCGAGAACTACGAGATACTCAATCCCGAAGACATCGGGCTGCAATCCAACTCCATTATCCTCACCGCCCGCAGCGGCCGTCATGCGCTGAAACATCACCTCGAGCGCCTCGGCTACAAGATCGACAAGATCAATCTCGACGAAGTGTACGCCCGTTTCCTCGAAATGGCCGACACCAAAAAAGAGATCGCCGATCACGACCTGCTGGTGCTGATGGGCGACGGCGACTCTAATCATTACGACGATGATAAAGGCATCAAAGTAACGCTGCTGCAGGTAGTTTGCGGCGACCCGCTGCGCCCCATGGCCACGGTAAAGCTGCGCATCAACGGCGAAGAAAAAGAAGCCAGCGCGGCAGGCAACGGCCCGGTGAACGCCACCATCAACGCCATTCACGCCATCATCCCGGACAGCATCACGCTGGACGAATTTAGCATCCAGGCGATGCACGGCGGCAGCGAAGACGTCAGCAAAGTGAATATGCGCGTACAGCATGCCGGCAAATCGTATTACGGGTTCGGGTATTCTACCGATATCGTGAATGCGAGCGTGAATGCTTATGTGGATGCGTTGAATAAGATTTATTAAGCAACGTTTTTGGTTTGTATAGAGGCCGTTCCGGAGGGGGCGGTCTTTTTTGTGCATATTTATTGGCTCACCTGAGCTTTGAGTTTGACAACCGTTTCAGGAAGAATTTTT
>JBQCFV010000380.1:0-2543 GCA_051958695.1 Chitinophaga sp.
GCGGATCATATGTTCCGGCGAAGTGAGCTGCGGGTAACGTTTTACGGCCAGCCTCCATGCAATGTCTTCGGTAAGGTGGAAGTGAAAGATGTTGTATTTGTACTTCGCCATTACGTCGATCTGCTCTTTCAGCAACGGCATGGATTGGTAATTCCGTCCAACGTCGACCATATAACCGCGCCACGAAAAAGCAGGTTCGTCGGCGATGCGGCAGAACGGCAAAGAACCGTCCGGCTGCAGCAGCTGCATGAATGTTTGTATGCCGTAGAATGCGCCCTGCGCGGTAGCCGCTTCCAGCAAAACACCGCGGGCGTTCACTTCCAGCCGGTAGGCTTCTTTTCCCATTTCCGATTTGCGGATAACGAAGGCGGGTCGTTTGGAGTGAGCGGGAAGAATGTGCTGTTCTTCCAGCAGCTGCCTCAGCCGGACGGCTTCGTGCGGAAAATCGGATGACTGAACGGAAAGTCCTTTGGCAGGCAGAAGCCTGCCTTTGCCCCATTCGATCTGTTTGGGTTCAGGGATCAGCGCAGGTTGCGCGGCTGCCCGCAGGCAGCACAATAAGAGTAGCGGAACAATCAATCTCATTTCTTGATCTTTACGGTCGTGAAAATGATCTGCCGGTAACCGTTCTTTTCATACAACACGCCGATGCGGTTGCCGGCTACCTGCACAATATCGGAATAAGCGGTGTAATCTTTTTTTCCGTCAGGACTTTTATCGATGAGATAATTCTGCCGCCAGGTTTTTCCTTCGTCGTTGCTGATGCGCAGCGTAAGATGATCGCGGCGGAGCGTGTCGGCTGCATTGCAGAATGCCAGCCGGTTTCCGCTGATGTTCAGCAAAGTGCCCTGGCATACCGGATCGGGCAGGTTGAAGTCGTAGTAGGCCGTATCCCAGCTTTGGCCGCCGTTGCTGCTGAGCGCCACGATGCGCGCTTTTTCGCCGCCTTTCTGATTGCGAATGTTCATCATCAGGCGTCCGCCGGGAAGCTCCGCCGCAATGGCCTCGTTGCCGCCGGGAATTTCCACGTTGTTGCTCAACCGGAAGGTTTTGCCATGATCGTCTGAATAGTAGCCGTGGGCGCGTCCGTCGCGGTAATTGGGCAGCGGATCGCCCGCGGTGTGGTTGGCGGCGACATAGATGCGGCCTTTGTATGGGCCGGACTGGAATTGCAGCGCGTGGCCGGGTGTGTTGGCGTAGGTGCGCCAGTCTTCGCTGAAGTTATATGCCGGGTTTGCCGAAGGCTGTTTGGGCCGGTGTGTTTGCATGGTGATGTTCACCGGGGCGGACCAGGTGGCGCCGCCGTCTTCCGAAGTTTTGTACCATACCTCGCGCAGCCCCTGGCCACGGCGTACTTTCGGTTCGTGCTCGTTGCCGGTGTTGTAGAAAAGGAAGATCCTGCCCGAAGGATAGGCCGGGTCTTGCATGTCCACTACCGGCGCGGGGTTGCCGGCCTGCAGGTTTTTGTAATCCACGACGGGCTGTAGCGGGCCCCAGTTTTTGCCGTTGTCCCTGCTTTTTTTCATCACGATGTTGATGTCGCCGAAATCGGCCGCGTTGTTCAGGCGGCCTTCGCAAAAGGCCAGCAGCTCGCCGTTTGGCAGGCGAACGATCGCGGGGATGCGGTAGCTTTTATGTCCTTCCTCGCCGGATGTGAATACTGGCACCTGTTTTTGCGCCGCCGCAGTGAAGCAGTAAGCGGTGGCGAGCAGCAGTATGAATATCTTTTTCATGCGTAGTGATTTTCTGATGTTAATGTGTCGGCAGCTATTTCTTTTACAAAGACGATGTTCGGACATCTGCCCCATGCGAATCTCAATAGAATTATTCCAGGATCCGGGTGCAGATCCATCACGAGCTACTCTCTATTTTCAAGATAACGCTCCAGCATCTGCCAGCAGCGCAGCTCCTGCCGGGGCAGGTGGAACGGGCCTTTGAACAGGTTGCCTTTCGCGGTTTGGGCCACTTCCCCGTTACGGTGAAGATAACCAAACCATTCGCCGTTTTGCGCATCGTGAAAGCGGCTGTAGGCGTAATCGTGCACCTGCCGGTGCCAGCGCGCGTATTTTTCGTCGCCGGTGGTGAGGTAGGCCATCAGCGTGGCGATGATCGTTTCGTTGTGCGGCCACCAGAACTTCATGTCCTGCCAGTATTCCTGCACGGGTTTGTTGTGCACATCGCGGAAATACAGGATGCCGCCGTACGTTTTGTCCCAGCCGCGTTCCCACATGTAATCCAGCATCCGGCAGCCGAGGGCCGTGAGATGCGGATCGTTACCGCGGTACTGCGCTTCCTGCAAGATAAACCATGCGCCTTCGATGGCATGCCCGGGATTGAGCGTTCGCCCGTCGATATGATCGATGATGCTGCCGTCCGGCGCAACGGTTTCCATCACGCAGCGGATATCGTCTTTTACGAAGTACGTTTCGATCTCCTGGATGCATTGATCGATGTACGCGTCGCAGCGTTCGTCGCCGGTGGCGGCGCGCAGTTCCTGCGCGGTGTTCATCAATATCATGGGTACGCCGATGCCTTTGGCAGGG
>JBQCFV010000381.1:0-6492 GCA_051958695.1 Chitinophaga sp.
CTGGAAGCCCTCTGCGACGGCATCTTCCAGGTGGGCGAGCTGAGCAAACGCTGCCAGGACAAGATCATGAGCTTCGGCGAACTGCTCTCCTCCTGGATGGTAGCCGAAAAGCTGAAACAAATGGGGCTCAACGCCGCGTGGAAGGACAGCCGCGACCTTATCTTCACCGACGCGCAGCATGGTCACGCACTGGTGGATTTCGACGTTACCGACCACCAGGTCACCGGCTTTTTCCGGCACCAGTCCGCAGACTACGTAGTGCTGCCCGGCTTCATCGCGTCCAACGCGGATAAGGATACCACCACCCTCGGCCGCGGCGGCTCCGATTACACCGCCGCCATTATTGCGGCAGCCATGGACGCCAGCGCGCTCGAAATATGGACGGACGTGAGCGGCATGATGACCGCCGACCCGCGCCTCGTGCCGCAGGCCATTGCCATCCCGCGCATTTCCTACGAAGAAGCGATGGAGCTGTCACACTTCGGCGCCAAAGTAATATACCCGCCCACCATCCAGCCCGTCATGAACCGCCGCATCCCCATCTGGATCAAAAACACCTTTGCACCAGACGATTACGGCACGCTCATACAGGACAACGGCGAAAAACCCTTCCCCGTTACCGGCATTTCCGGCATCCAGAAGATCGCACTGCTTACGCTTGAGGGCAGCGGCATGGTGGGTATTCCCGGCTTTTCCAAACGCCTGTTCGACGCGTTGCTGCGCGAAAAGGTGAACGTGATACTCATCACCCAAAGCTCGTCGGAACACTCCATTACCGTGGGCATACTCGAAAGCGACATGCTCACCGCGAAAGCGGCGGTGGACAGCGAGTTCGTGCAGGAAATACACGACAAACGCATCGAGCCGCTGAACGTCGAAAAAGACCTTTGCATCGTAGCCGTGGTGGGCGATAACATGAAAGACCATCACGGTCTCAGCGGCAAGCTGTTCGGCGCGCTGGGCCGCAACGCCATCAACGTAAGGGCCATCGCGCAAGGCTCTACCGAAAAGAACATCTCCGCCGTGATCAACAAGGCCGATGTAAAAAAGGCGCTGAACGTGATACATGAAGTGTTCTTCGAATCCGAGACCAAACAGGTGAACGTGTTCGTCGCCGGGACCGGCAATGTAGGCGGCAAGCTGCTGGAACAGCTGGAGCTGCAGCAGGAATACCTGCTGCGCGAGCTCGGTTTGCAGGTACGCGTGATCGCGCTGGGCAACAGCCGCAAAATGCGTTTCTCCGAAAGCGGCATCGCATTGAGCAGCTGGAAAGAAGAGCTCGAAGCGGGGCATGAAATGGACCAGGAACTTTTTGCCAAACGCATTCTCGACCTGAACCTGCGCAACAGCGTGTTCGTGGACAATACCGCCAGCGAAGCCGTCGCAGGCATGTACGCTAACTTCCTGCGGCATGGCATTTCGGTGGTGACCTGCAACAAGATCGCCTGTTCTTCGGGATACGCGGAATATAAAAAACTGAAAGACCTGGCGCGGAAATTCAACGCCTCTTTCCTCTTTGAGACCAACGTGGGCGCAGGTCTGCCGGTGATCAACACGCTGAACGACCTCGTGCGCAGCGGCGACAAAGTGCAAACCATCGAAGCGGTGCTGAGCGGCAGCCTCAATTTCGTGTTCAATCATTTTGTGAACGGCGCCAACTTCAGGGAAGTGGTAAAAGCCGCGCAGGACGAGGGTTATACCGAGCCCGATCCGCGGATAGACCTGAGCGGGAAAGATGTGATGCGCAAGATACTCATACTGGCGAGGGAAAGCGGCGCCGCGCTGGAAATGGACGACATCGAGAACCATTCCTTCCTGCCGGGTGAATGTCTTAACGCGAAAGACGTGCCTGCCTTCTACGACCAGCTGGACGTGCATGCCGCACATTTTAACCAGCTGCTGAAATCCGCCGCGGACAAAGGCGAGCGGCTCAAGTTCGTGGCCCGCTACCATAACGGCAAAGCCAGTGTGGGCCTGCAATCCGTAAGCCCGCAACATCCTTTTTACCAGCTCGAAGGCAAGGACAACATCGTGCTGTTCACCACCAGCCGCTATTCCGCGCAGCCGCTGATCGTAAAAGGCGCGGGCGCAGGCGCGGACGTTACAGCCTCCGGCATATTCGCAGACATTATCAGAACCGTACGTTAATTGAAAGATATGAACAACAGATCCATAAAGGTATTTTCCCCCGCCACCGTGGCCAACGTGGCCTGCGGCTTTGACGTCATCGGCCTGGCGCTGGAAGGCGTAGGCGACGAAATGGAGCTGCGCCTGAGCGACGAGCCGGGCGTGCGCATCACTTCCATCGAAGGCGCTGACCTCCCCATGGAAGCCTCGCAGAACGTTGCCGGCGTGGCGCTGATGGCGCTTTTGCAGGAATACGGCCAGCCGCAGACCGGTATCGAGATCGGCATCAAAAAGAACATCCATCCCGGCAGCGGCATCGGTTCCAGCGCGGCCAGCGCGGCAGGCGCGGTAGTGGGCGGCAATATGCTGCTCGGCAACCATTTTTCCGGCGACGCGCTCATCCGCTTCGCGATGGAAGGCGAACGCCTCGCCTGCGGCACCCCGCATGCGGACAACGTGGCCCCCGCCATCCTCGGCGGTTTCACGCTCGTGCGCAGCTATCAGCCGCTCGACGTGATCAAGCTGCATACGCCGCAGGACCTTTGGGTAACCGTGATACACCCGCAGATAGAAGTAAAAACGGCGGACGCGAGAGGCATCCTCAAACAGCAGGTGCTGCTCAAAGACGCCATCCGCCAGTGGGGCAACGTTGGCGCGCTGGTGGCAGGGCTGTACACCGAAGATTACCCGCTCATCAGCCGCGCGCTGGAAGACGTGATCGTGGAACCCATCCGTTCCATCCTCATCCCCGCCTTTCACGACCTGAAGATCCGTTGCAGGGAAGCAGGCGCTTTGGGCGGCGGCATTTCAGGCAGCGGCCCGTCCGTATTCATGCTCAGCAAAGGAGAAAACAACGCGCACGCAGTGGCCGCCATGATGGAAAACATCTACGCGCCGCTGGGCGTGGATTATAAAATTTACGTTTCCCGCATCGGCAACGCAGGCGTAAAAGCCATAAACATTTAACCTATGCAGTATTTCAGCTTACAGAACCATCAGCACCGGGCATCCTTCAAAGAAGCCGTGATACAGGGCCTGGCGCCGGACAAAGGACTGTACTTCCCTTCGGAGATACCGAAGCTGGACAAGGATTTTATCGAGCGGCTGGACGAATACGACCCGCAATACATCGCCCGTAAAGTGATACAGCCCTTCGTAGGCCCAGACATACCCGTGCAGTACCTCACGCAGATCATCCGCGAAACGCTCACCTTTCCTTTCCCGCTGCGCGAAGTGGAAGAAAACGTATATGCGCTGGAGTTATTCCACGGCCCCACCCTTGCGTTCAAGGACGTGGGCGCAAAATTCATGGCCGGGTGCCTCGGTTATTTCCGGCGCTCGGCAGAACAGCCGGTAACCGTGCTGGTAGCCACTTCCGGCGATACGGGCGGCGCGGTGGCGCATGGATTTTATGATGTGCCCGGCGTGGAAGTAGTGATCCTCTACCCTTCCGGCAAAGTGAGCGAGCTGCAGGAAAAACAGCTTACCACGCTCGGCCGTAACATCCGCGCGTTAGAGATCAAAGGCACCTTTGACGATTGCCAGCGGATGGTAAAGACCGCCTTCCTCGACAATGAGCTGCAGGCGCACCGCCCGCTCACTTCCGCCAATTCCATCAACGTAGCACGCTGGCTGCCCCAGATGTTCTACTACTTCATGGCTTACCGCAAAACCAAACAGTGGCGCCGCGAAACCGTGATATCCGTGCCCAGCGGAAATTTCGGCAATATCTGCTCGGGCATGATGGCCGCCGCCATGGGCCTGCCCGTCCAGCACTTCATCGCGTCCACCAATGTGAACGATACGGTGCCGCGTTATCTCACGAACGGGAAATACGAGCCGAACCAGGCCGTGGCCACGCTTTCCAACGCCATGGACGTGGCGGACCCAAGCAACTTCGTACGCATCCTGCAGCTGTTCGCCCAAAACGAAAGGGCGCTGAAATCCACCCTTTCCGCCTACCGCTTCACCGATGCGGAAACCGTGGCGGCGATGGAAAAAGTGTACGCGGACCATCAATACCTGATGGACCCGCACGGCGCGGTGGGTTATCTCGGGTTGAAAAAATACATGCAGCAGCATCCCAACGTAACCGGCATTTTCCTTGAAACGGCCCACCCCGTGAAGTTCGCCAACGTGATGCCCAAAGGGCTGGAACAGGCCATCGCCGCGCCGGAGCGCGTGCAGCAGCTGAACGGCCACCGCAAGGAATCGGTGCTGATGAACGCGGATTACGAGGCGATGAAGCGCTGGCTGATGCAATAAAAATTCCCTATGTTTGGGACCATGAAACGTTTTTTGATGTTATGCCTGCCGGTGTTTTTTGCCGCCTGCCAGCAACAGGGCGCAAAGCAGGAAACACCGGCGGTAACGGATTCCCTCAGCGTGGCGATCGGCAATATGCGCAAAGACCTGCAGATCAAACCGGGCGACGCCGCCACGCGCATTTATCTCGCCAACGCGCTGATCGAACAGGGGACCTATGCCGCGGCGGACAGCCAGGCCGCCATCCTCGAAAAAGATCCCGCCACGCTTCCCAACGCGTATTACGTGTACGGCCTTTCCGCCCTCAACCGGAACGATACTGCCGCCGCCATACAACACCTTACCAAAGCCATCGGTCTCCGGAAAGACAGCAGCGAATACCAGGCCGTGATGCTCGCCGGCGACCTGCTCGTGGATACAAAAAAATACGACCGCGCGCGGGAACTCTACACCCTGGCCGCTTCCATCGATTCCACATCGGCGGAGGCCAGCTACGCCACCGGCGAAACGTACGACCTGCAAGGGAAAGAAGCGCAGGCGCGGAAGCACTACGTCGCCGCCGTAAAGCGCGACGCGGCGTACAGCCCGGCGTACATTGCGCTGGGAAAACTGTTGTCCCGGCACGGAAAATGGAAAGAAGCGCTGCCGCATTTCAACATGGCCGCCAAAGCTGACCCGACGAACGCCGACGCATTTTATCTCCGTGGCCGCGCGCTGCTGATGCTAGGCAACAAACCCGCCGGCATGGACGATCTTACCAAAGCGCTCTCCTTCCGCGAGCATTTCCCCGAAGCCCGGCAGCTGCTCGATTCGGTCAAAAATCAGTAGGTTTGTACTCTTAAAAAATCATCCCGCTTGGAAAAGAAAACACCGCTTATCGCCCCTTCCCTGCTCTCCGCCAATTTCCTGGAAATAGGCAGGGACGTGAACATGATCAACAACAGCGAAGCAGACTGGCTGCATCTCGACGTGATGGACGGGCGTTTTGTGCCCAACATCAGCTTCGGCCTGCCGGTGATTGCCGCCGTTACGAAAGTTTGCAAAAAAGTGAACGACGTGCACCTCATGATCGAAGAGCCGGAGAAATACGCGGAAGCCTTTGCCAAAGCGGGCGCGAACGTGCTTACCGTGCATATCGAAGCATGCCGGCACCTTCACCGCAACATCCAGCAGATAAGATCATTGGGCATGAAGGCCGGCGTGGCGCTCAACCCGCATACGCCCGTAAGCCAGCTGGAGAACGTGATCGCGGACCTCGACCTCGTGCTGGTGATGAGCGTGAACCCCGGTTTTGGCGGGCAGCATTTTATTGAGAAAACGTACGACAAGATCAGGCAGGCGCGCGCACTGATCGGCGCTTCCGGCTCGAAAGCGCTGATAGAAGTGGACGGCGGCGTAACGCTGGATAACTGCAAGGCGATCGTGGAAGCGGGCGCGGACGTGCTGGTGGCCGGCAACACGGTATTTTCAGCCGGTAACCCGGCAGACATGATCCGCGCGCTGAAGCACGGCGCCTGATAAACAATTCCCCCTGATCAATTCCCCCCTTATTTCGCCAGCCCGAGAATGATATCGTTGGTCAGCGGCTTGGTGAGATAACCCTCCACAAAATCGAACAGGCTTACCCGCTGGCGGTCCCTTTCATCGATCGATGAAGTGAGCACATATACTTTCACCGGTTTGGGAAGCGAGCCGCGAATGGCGGAGAAAGCTTCGAGAAATTCCCAGCCGTCCATCACGGGCATGTTGAGGTCGAGCAGGATAATGTCGGGCAGCGAGGCCGGTTCCGCCATGTGTTGCCGGATATGGTCCAGCACATCCTGCGCGTCGGAGAATTTTTTGACGTCGTTGGTAACCCTCAACCGGTCCAGCATGATTTCGGTGATCTGCTGGTGAATGGGGTCATCGTCTACTATAAAGATCGAATGTAGCGGCTTCATAGATTGCTATTCGGGCCTGAAGGTAATGATAAATTTCGTTCCTGCACCCAGGTTACTTTCGGCATGTATACTTCCACCCATCGCTTCGATCTGCGTCTTCGTGATAAACAGGCCTATCCCCTTGGCATCCTTGTTTTTATGAAATGTTTTACGGAATCCG
>JBQCFV010000382.1:0-4962 GCA_051958695.1 Chitinophaga sp.
CCGGTGTGAAACCCGCAAGCAGCTTGCCTTTGGTGGCAGCCGGCAGCATGGCGAAACAGATCACCGCAATGCCCGCGCCGCCCAGCAGCAGTTTGTATTTCCGCCAGTCCGTTTTTTGTATGCGCGACAATAAAAAGTCGAACAGCAGCGCCAGCAAAGCCGCCGGAATGGCGCCGGCCAGGATCATATTGGTATTGTTCAGCGCAATGCCGCCAAAAATAAATTCCCCCAAACCTCCCGCCGCAATGTAAGCGGCCAGCGTGGCCACGCCTACATTGATCACCGCGGCGGTGCGGATGCCCGCTATCAGCACGGGCATCGCCAGCGGCAGCTCCACTTTGAAAAGCACCTGGCGGGCGGTCATGCCCATTCCTTTGGCGGCTTCTTTCACGTATGCGTCCACACCGTTGATGCCGGTGTAAGTATTGCGGATGATGGGCAGCAGCGCGTACAGGAACAATGCGAATATGGCGGGTTTCGGCCCGATGCCGAGCAAAGGGATGAGAAAGCCGAGCAGCGCAATGCTGGGGATGGTCTGCATCACGCCGGCAAAACCCAGCACGGAGCCTGCCAGCTTTGTTCTTTTGGCGATCAGGATGCCGAGCGGTACGCCCACCGCGATGGCGATAGCCACGCTGATGAGCGTAAGGCTGATATGCGTGAGCGTTTGCTGCAGCAGCTTGTCGGACTGCGAGGCCAGAAATTCAAAAAATCCGTTCATTGCGGTTCATATTGTCCTTTCAGGAAGTTGCTTACAAATTCGTTCGCCGGGTGGTCGCGCAATTCTTCAGGCGTGCCCAGCTGCACCACTTTTCCTTTGTCCATGAGGCAGATGCGGTCGCCCAGCGCAAATGCGTCCTGTATATCGTGCGTGACCATGATGATGGTCTTTTCCCTGAACTCGTCCAGCTCCGCGAAATCTTTCCGGATGCGCCGCCGCGTCACCGGGTCTAGCGCGCCGAAAGGCTCGTCCATCAGTAATACGGGCGGGTTGGCTGCCAGCGCGCGGGCGAGACCTATTCTCTGCTGCTGGCCGCCGCTCAATTCGTGTGGGAACATATGCGCATGTGTTTCATGGCTGAGGCCGAGCTTGCTTAGCAGCGCGCCGGTCCTTTCGTGGATGCGCTGTTTCTCCCAATGTTCCAGCTTTGGCACTACGGCGATATTTTCTTCAACGGTATAATGCGGGAAAAGGCCGGTCTGCTGCAGTACGTAACCCATTTGCCGCCGCAGCGTTTCCGGCCGCAATGTGCGCGTGTTCTCCCCGCGGAAAAACACTTCGCCGCCGTCAGGCTCCAGCAGGCGGTTGATCATGCGCAGCGTGGTGGTCTTGCCGCAGCCGCTGGTGCCGAGCAGGATGAGGTTCTCGCCTTCGCCGACGGTGAAGGAAACGTCCTGCACGGCGGGCGTGCCGCCGAAATTTTTGCGGAGATGCCGTACTTCAATCATTATCGAGCGTAAAAAATAAATTGTTCAACGATTCGGTAAACGTGGGATGCGCAAACACATTGTCGCGTATCTGCTCATACGTGATGCCGCCCATCATCGCCATCTGCAGCACGCTCATGACCTCGCCGCCGCTGACGGAAAGAATGGCAGCGCCCAGTATCTTTTTGGTATCCGCATCTATCACGGCTTTCATGAGCCCGCGCGTATCGCCGGTTTCGATGCCCCTCGCCACTTTGCTCAGCGGCAGGCGCGCCACCTTGATGCGGAAACCCTGTTTTTTTGCTTCTTTTTCCGTGAGGCCCACGCGGCCCAGCTCGGGGTCGGTGAACATGCAATAGGGCGTTATGCGGTCTTTAGTGCTCAAATGTTCTGCTTCAAGAATGTTGCGTGCCACGATCAGGTGGTCGTGATACGAAATATGCGTAAACGCCGGTCCCCCTTTTACGTCGCCCAGCGCATAGATACCGGGGGCGGAGGTTTCCAGCCGTTCATTCACTTCAATATGCCCGTGCGGGCCGGTGTTGACGCCTGCGGCGGAAAGATTCAGCTCTTCCGTATTGGGCGACCTGCCAGCGGCTACCAGCAGGTGACTGCACGCAATACGTTTTTCTTCACCCTGCTGCGTGAGCGTCAGCTCCGTTTCACCGTCTAAATTACGGGATACTTTTGTAACGGAAACATTTGTAAGAAAGGTAATGCCGTCTTCTTCCAGGATCTGCGTGATGGCAGTAACCACATCTTCGTCTTCTTTTTCCAGCGGCGCGGCATTACGTTCCAGTATCGTTACGCGGCTGCCAAAGCGGGCGAACATCTGGCCCAGCTCCATCGCAATGTAACCGCTGCCGATGATCGCGAGATGCGCGGGGATGGCATTGAGGTCGAGGATGGTGGTGGAAGTGAGATAGGGAATGTCCGCGAGACCGGGTATGGGCGGTATGGCGGGGCGGGCGCCGCTGTTGATGAAGATCAGTTCGGCGGAAAGTTCTTCGTCATTCACGCGCAGCGTTTTTGGCCCGGTGAAAGTGGCCGTGCCGTGAAATGCGTCAAGATTTTTTGTTTCGCCTACGCTTTTTTCCAGGCCCGAACGGGAACGTTCCACCACTTCGTTCTTTTTGTCCGTTACCGCGCTGATGCGCAGCTGCGAAGGATCGGAAGGAATACCGAAATGCTGCGCGCGGCGCGAAAGATAACATAACCGCGCAACGGCGATCATGGTTTTGGTGGGCGTGCAGCCATCGTTTACGCAAGTGCCGCCAAGAAAACGTTTTTCGATGAGTGCCGTGCGGCGGCCTGCCGCGGCCATTTTTTTGGCGAGGGGAATACCCGCCTGGCCTGCGCCGATCACGATTGCGTCGTATTTTTTCATGTTGTGGTTTTACAGGGCATAAATCAAATATAACATTTGCATGCTGCGCAATGTTCATACCATCGTTTGATCAATGCCAGGAATACTGTATTTTGTTTGCATGATCCCCGAGCTCTGCGTCGTATTTTTTCTTATTGCATTGGTATATTCGTCGGCCGGTTTTGGCGGCGGTTCCAGTTATCTTGCTTTGCTGGCCTTATATGGCGTTGGTTTCCATTTGGTGAAATCCACTGCGCTGATCTGTAACGTGGCCGTAGTGGCAGGCGGCGTATGGCAATTCCATTCCAGCGGGCAGCTGCCCTGGAACAAGGCGCTGCAGCTCACGGCTTTCAGTATTCCGATGGCTTTTATTGGCAGCTATATGCCGATGCGGCAGGAAATGTTTTTCCTGCTGCTGGGCAGCGCGCTGGTGCTGGCGGCACTGATGATGGGGTTGAAGCTGCGGAAGGAAAAACAATACACGGTGAAACATCAGCAGGGATGGCGTTTTGCGGCCGTCGGGGGCGGTATCGGTTTTTTGTCGGGCATTACGGGCATCGGCGGCGGTATTTACCTGGCGCCGGTTTTACGCCTCGGCCGGTACGATTCGCCAAAACAGATCGCGGGGCTTTGCAGTTTTTTTATACTCGTCAATTCGCTGGCCGGCCTGCTTGGGCAATGGGCGAAAAGCGCTATCGTGTTCCGCGCGGAGGTGACGCTGCCTTTGCTGGCGGCGGTGATCCTGGGCGGGCAGATCGGTTCGCGGCTGAGCGCTGCAATATTAAAGCCGCGTTGGGTGGAAGTGGCTACAGCGCTGCTGATCCTCTATGCGGGGCTGCGGTTGCTGTTGCGGTTTTAGCGGCGAAAGGCGATATGCGCGGCGTGGACCGGCAGCGTGATAGATTCGCTTGCCTGGCTTTCGTTCGCAGATATTCTTGCCTGGCTTTCGTTCGCAGATATTTTGGTAGCTTTATATCCTTATGAAGATTTTGTTTTTTGGTATCGCTAAAGAGCTGGCTGGCGGCGCTTCGCTGGAAGTGGCCGTAAAACCCGCCACGGTAGGGGAGCTGCGCGACTGGCTCATGCGGCAATACCCCGGCATGGAGCGGCTGCGGAAAGTGATGATCGCGGTGAACAGAACGTACGCAGCCGATGCGCAGCCGATTACTGAAGGCGATGAAATTGCCGTTATTCCTCCTTTGAGCGGCGGATAAAAATTTGCAGGATGGAATCATTGATAAAGATCGTTTCTCATATTCAAACCGGAGAAGCCCTCCGTTTTGTAGGGTCACCCGAAAGCGGCGGCGTGGTGACGTTTACCGGCGCCGTGCGCAACCAGACGAAGGGAAAGCCCGTGCTGAAACTTATTTTTGAAAGCTATGAACCCATGGCCCTGCTCGAAATGGAAAAGATCGCGCAGCAGGCCGCGAAACAATGGAACATACAGCGTATCGCCATCATCCACGCCATCGGCGAAAAGCTGCCGGGCGAGGAAGTGGTTGTGATCGCCGTAGCCGCCCCGCATCGCGGCGAAGCCTTTGCCGCCTGCCAGTTCGCGATAGATACGCTCAAGGAGACCGTTCCCATCTGGAAACAGGAATTTTTCGAAGACGGCGCCGTATGGGTGGCCGCGCATCCATAGCCGCAGCACATTTGACCCATTGCGGATAATTGAATAATTTTATCGTAACCAAAATCGCAGCCGCATGATGTCCGTTTCAGAAGCATTTAAAGCAGTGATGGCTACCGTGAAAGACACGGGGATCACCACCGTGCTGCTGGAAGCCTCGGCCGGCCGCATCCTGCGCGAGCAGGTGCTGGCGGACAGGCCGTTCCCGCCGTACGACCGTGTGACGATGGACGGCATCGCCATCGCGTTTGACAGCTACGCCCGCGGCCAGCGAGTATTCGGCGTGGAAGACATACAAGCCGCCGGTATGCCGCGTATGCAGCTGGCAAATCTCGCCGATTGTATGGAAGTGATGACGGGCGCCGTTCTTCCCGAGCTCACCGATGCGGTAATTCCTTACGAGCACCTTGAAGCCGAAGAGCACGAAGGGTTCAAACGTTTCACCATTGTAAAAGAAGTAGTGGCCGGGCAAAATATCCACCGGCAGGGAAGCGACGCGCCGGCGGGTAAAATACTGCTCAGCCCCGGCAAGCGCATT
>JBQCFV010000383.1:0-9171 GCA_051958695.1 Chitinophaga sp.
CGAGCTTTTCCTCTTGTGTAACGGTCGTTTTTGAGGAATTGGGTCCGCAGGCAGCCAGCATCAGCAGCGCCGCGATGTATAGCAGGTTTTTCATGTGATGCAATTTGGTTTGTTGATTTATTACCGCAATCACGATACCAGTTTTTCAAAGCGCCGAAAATAATATGATGGGCATAAACCGGTTTGACGGGGAACTACGCAACAAATTGCGTAAAACTACGCTTGATATACCCTCTGGAGGGTAGTAGTTTTGTGACATGCTTAAGGATCGCATTTAACCCCAAATTAGCAGTTCAGAACACGAAAAGTTAAGGTACACACTGTCTGTTAGCCCCAGTTACAGTTTTAGGGCCGCTCTTTGGAGCGGCCCGATTATTTGGAACCACGTTCGATGTTCTTCAATTTATAGACGTTTTTCGCGCCGCGCCACTCCCTATTTCGCATCCACCCACATCCCGTTATCACGGATGAGGTTGATGAGCTCGCTCACCGCCACTTCGCTGCTAAGGCCGCGTTTCACCACTTCCTTGCCGCGGTACAGCGTGATCTTGCCCACGCCGCTGCCCACGTAACCGAAGTCAGCATCGGCCATTTCGCCGGGGCCGTTCACGATGCAGCCCATGATGGCGATCTTTACGCCTTTGAGGTGATGGGTCACCGAGCGGATGCGCGCGGTGGTTTCCTGCAGATCGAACAGCGTTCTGCCGCAGGAAGGGCAGGAGATATATTCCGTTTTGGAAATCCTGGAGCGCGTGGCCTGCAGGATGCCGAAAGCGATGTTGTTGATGAGTTCCGGCGGTTCTTTCACGCTGCCGTGCTGCCTATTTAATTGCTGACCGGGCAGGGCTTTGAGCCAGAGGCCGTCGCCAAAGCCGTCCAGCAGCAGGGCGCCGGTTTCGGTGGCGTAATGAATGAGATCGTCGTCCGCATTGCCGTGGCCGCTGTTGCACATGAGTATAACGGGTTGGGAAATTTGCTGCTCCATCATGGAGATCAGCGCCCGCCTTACCATGGCCATGGCATGGGCGGAATCGGAATACAGCACGGGCACCACGCCGGCACCGGTACGGAGCGTTTCGAGGAAAGCGGTGAACGCGGGCGTGCCGAAATCGTCCGCATGCGCGGCCACAAAATTCATCTTTGCAAGGCGGCCGGCTTCGCGCGCGGCCTGGTAGCTGTTGATGTCGAAGTAGGGGAAATATTTCTCTTTGTCTTCCGCCTGCAGCCATGCGGAATGCTGAACGATCACTTTCAGCGTGCCGGGTAAAGCGAACGGCAGCGGGTGGCTGCCCGTGAAAATATAATCCGCGGCGGCATCGCCGATGTTCCATTTGTCGGTGGCTTCGTCGTAATGATAGCCGATGCCGCGCAGATGATGATGGGTGATGACGGGAAGATGGCTGAGGTCGGCCACTACTACGGGCACCTGTTTTCCGCCGATGTTGTCCGCGGCGATGCTTTCGCGACGGGCGAAATTGAAGGGGGAATAAGGCAGCTTTACCGGCTCCTGGAGCGGCTGGATGGGCGCGTGGGAAACGCGGCCGGTGTAACGTTTCACGATGTCGCGGCAAACGGGCAGCTCGAACTCGGGGTCTTCCGTAAGCGATACGCGGATGGTGTCGCCCACGCCGTCTTCCAGCAGGGTGCCGATGCCTACGGCTGATTTGATGCGGCCGTCTTCACCGTCGCCGGCTTCGGTTACGCCGAGGTGCAGCGGGTAACAATGGCCGAGCTCCTGCTGCATGGTGCTTACCAGCAGGCGGTATGCCTGTACCATCACCTGCGGGTTGCTGGCTTTCATGCTCAGCACGATGTTGCGGTAATGCAGGTCTTCGGCGATGCGGAGAAATTCCATCGCGCTTTCCACCATTCCCATGGGCGTGTCGCCGTAGCGGCTCATGATGCGGTCGCTGAGCGAGCCGTGGTTGGTGCCGATGCGCATGGCCGTGCCGTATTCCTTACAGATGTTCACCAGCGGCGTAAAACGTTCGCGGATGCGGTCGATCTCCTCCTGGTATTCGGCGTCGGTATATTCCAGCAGTTCGAATTTCTTTTTGTCTACGTAGTTGCCGGGGTTCACGCGTACTTTTTCCACGATGCGGGCCGCCACTTCGGCGGCGTTGGGAGTGAAGTGGATGTCCGCCACCAGCGGGGTGTGATAGCCTCTTTTACGTAATTCGTTCCTGATGTTCAGCAGGTTCTCGGCTTCGTTCTTACTGGGAGCGGTAATGCGCACCAGCTCGGCGCCGGCCTCTATGCAGCGGATGGACTGCTCCACGGTACCTTTGGTATCCATGGTGTCGGTGGTCGTCATCGTCTGAATGCGGATGGGATGATTATTTCCGATGGTAAGGTCCCCCACTTTTACTTCCAGTGTGGCCAGGCGCTCGTATTTAGTCAGCGAAGGGCAATATAATTGCATGAAATTGATATCTAAGTTGTTCAACAAAATTAGCAAATTATTCACCGATCCTTCCTGCTCATATTTTGTTATTTTATATGAGCGGTAACGCACACGGAGTTAATTTTCCTAGATTTATCGCGTCAATTTGTTTGTAACCAGCTATTTAACCTTCTGTATGCAGCAAAATAACACCGTGAATACCATACCCTATCAGCAATTGCCGCTCACCGGCCAGTTCAGCGTCTTTGAGCTGGAATCTTTCAAATCGGAGCTGGCGGGCATTCCCCACCGGCACCACGATTTCCAGATCCTCTGGTTCACAAAGGCCGGCGGCGACCATATCGTGGATTTCGTAAAGTTCGAGATGCGGGCCAACATGCTTTTCCTGCTGCGGCCGGGCCAGGTGCACCAGCTGCCGTCGAAGGGGTATTACGGCTTCAGCATTACGTTTACCGAAAACTTTTATTTTTCCAACAAGAGGGAACGCGAAACCTTATACGATTTCACGACCCTGTTCGACGATTCGCAGGAATACGCGCCTATTTATATCAGCCATCCCGCGGCGGGCAGCCTGGGCATGCTCATTACGCTGATGCGGCAGGAGCTGGCCGCGCAGTTCGAAGGCAGCAGCAGCAGCGTTATCAAACATTACCTGAACGCCTTTTTGCTGCTGGCCGAACGGGAAAAGAAACACAACGCCGCCAATTCGCCGGACCTGCTGAACCACGATACGCGGATCATTCAGCTGCGGCGGCTGGTGGAAAAGAACTTCCGGTCGGAGCACCAGGCGGGATACTACGCGCAGCAGTTTTCGCTGACGCCCAAGCGGTTGAACGAGATCACGCGGGAAGCCATCAGTAAAACGGTGACGGATATGGTGCACGACCGGCTGATACTGGAAGCGAAGCGGCAGCTGGCCTTCAGCAACCGCAGCGTAAAGGAGATCTGCTATGAGCTTGGGTTTGAGGACCCGGCGTATTTCAGCCGGTTTTTCCGGAACCATACCGGCACTTCGCCGCATGAGTTCCGGGGAACGATGTTCAAATAATACCAGCTAATCTTCCCTTTGTCCAAACCGGGTGGAAAAATGTGAAGTAATTTTACATATCGTTTTAACGGAACCCATGCTTTATACGCGTTTTTAGGGACGCGTTTTTTATTTGGAAAGGAAAGTAGAAATAAAAAACCGCTCTTTTTGCAGGAGCGGTTTTTTAATGCGTTATGGAGACAAGACAAGATCACCAGTCCTTTTCCACCCTGCCGGGCGTGCCTTTCACTTTTTTCATTTTATCTTCCTGGAGTTTCTTTTCCTGTTGCGCAAGATTCTGGAGCAGGCGTTTGGCTTCTTCGGGAGACAGTTTGCTGGGCTTGGGCTGCGGTTGCTGCTGATCTTTTTTATCCTGGTCTTTCTGATCGTTCTTGTTCTGCTGCTGGTCTTTTTTGTCCTGGTCCTTCTTATCCTTTTTATCTGTCTGTTCCTTTTTGTCCTTGTTTTCTTTATTGTCTTTGCCGCCGCCTTGCTGCTGCTGTTTTTTCAGCATGGCCTGCGCGTAGGCGAGGTTGTAGCGCGCCTGTTCGTCGGCCGGGTTGGCTTTGAGGGCGGACTTGTAATTTTTGATGCTTTCTTCCCACTTTTTGTCTTCCATAAAAGTGTTGCCGATGTTGTAGCTGGCGTCCGCCTTCACATCCCTGCCGGTGGCGGATTTGATGGTAGCGGCATATTGCGCGCGCGCGGCGTCGAAACGTTTTTGCTCGTAGAGGGAATTGCCGAGGTTGTAATTCCCTTCCACGGACTTGTTGTTGCGTTCGAGCGCTTTTTTATAGCTGGCCTCGGCATCCGCATACTGCTGCTTTTTGTACTGGGCGTTGCCCTTGCGGATCAGTTTGCTGGTGCCTTCCTGCGCGTGCGCCTGCGGCTGGATGAGCGCGGACGATATAACGGCAATGGCTATATGAAGAATGTACTTTTTCATTTGGCTTCCACGGTTTTAAGGCCCGGTAGATCATCCGCTTTTTTCCGCCTGCCTTCCGGCACAAAAAATTCAAGCAGCACGAGTATGAGGCAGATGCCCAGGAAGTATTGAAAATAACTGTTGTAATCGGTGAACACGTTCTCGCCGAACTCTTTTTGCTCCATCTTGTCGATCTTGTCCGCCAGCGCGTCCACCACCTCGTCCGTATTGTTCATGAGGTGCAGGTACATGCCTTTGCCGGTGGAGGCGATCGATTTGAGCGCGTCTTCGTTGAGCTTGGACACGACGGTATTGCCTTCGTTGTCTTTTTTCAGCCCGCCGGTCTCGAGATCGGGAAGGGGTGAGCCGGTGGGGGAGCCGATGCCCACGGTATTGATCACCACGCCGTTTTCCAGCGCCTTTTTGGCTTCGGCGATGGCGCCTTCGTTATGGTCCTCGCCGTCTGAAATAATGACGAGGGCTTTGTGTTTGCGTTCTTTTTTATTGAATGCCTCGTCGGACACGCGGATGGCTTCGTTGATCTCCGTGCCCTGCCGCGGGATGAGGTCGGGCGTGATACTGCCCAGGTACATCCTGGCGGCGGAATAATCGATGGTGAGGGGCATTTGCAGGTAAGCGTTGCCGGCGAACACCACGAGGCCTACGCGGTCATTGTCCAGCTTGTCCATCAGCCGCGTTACCAACTGTTTGGCGCGGGTAAGCCGGTCCGGCTTGGTATCGGTGGCGAGCATGCTTTTGCTCACGTCCAGCGCGATGATCACGTCTACCCCCTTCCGGGTGATCTTATCCACCCGGCTGCCTTTCTGCAGGTTGGCCAGGCCGATCACGCCAAAAAAGAAGGCGATAAAAAGCAGGAGGAACTTCAAAGTGAACAGCCGGCGCGAATAACCGGAAAAAAGCTTTTCCACCATGGCGGGGTCGCCGAGGCGGCGGATGGACCGGCGTTTCCACCAGGTAACCCATGCAAAGGCCAGGGCGAGCACGATCAGCAGCACAAATGCCCAGAGGTATTCAGTATGTTGGAATCTTAGCATGCTTAAAACGGCAACCCCGGCTCAGGCCGGGGAGCGATTTCAACAATAATTTTTTTATAACGTATTACAAGCGCGTTGTAAAATGATTTAGGAGTTTTTTAACAGCGGCTTACTTTTCGCCTTTAAAAAATCCTTCTTCTTCGAGAATGCCGCGGGTGATTTCCATCCGTATGCTTTCGATATCCGCGTTCGGGTCTTCAGTCTCGAAGTTGAGCACAAAGAAAGTGGGATGCAGGTTCTCTTCCACCCAGCCTACCATCCAGCCGATCTGTTTTTTTCCGGTGATGCCCCAGCCGCCTTTGTACGCCAGGATGTATTTGTCCGTCTTTTCGCGGGTCATCATGCCGCAAACCAGCTGCTGCGCGCGTTTCTGGTAGGGCAGCTGGTTGAAGTAGAGCTGTTTTACAAGGCCAAGCTGCTCATCGGGCGAGATCTGCAGGGAATTATCCAGCCAGAAGGTGTCTATCCTGCTGATCTTTTTGTTGCCATAGCCCACGCTGTCCAGCCAGGTTTGCATGGTGTCTTTCCCGATGCGGCGGGCCAATTCCTGGAAATACGGTACGGAGGAAAGGTGGAAGGCCTCTGCCATGGTGAGATCGCGGTTCCAGGCGGAATCGGCGCGGAGCACGCCGTCCCACTTGATGACCATATTGGTATCGCTGGCCGCGCCGGTGTGCAGCGCGGTGAGGGAATTGAAGATTTTGAAGGTGGATGCGGGGAGGAAACGTTGTTTGGCCCGGTCGATATTGTACACCCTGAAGGTGCCCTGCCCGTTGTTAAACATCATAAAGGTGCCTTCCAGCTTGTATTTGGCGAAATATTTCTCCCATTCTTTCGCTTCTTTCACGTTGTTGGGAGAGCAGGCGCCGAACAGTACGGCAATGGTCAGCAGCAGCAGGCCGGACAATTTCATCTGTATGAATTTTTGTTGACGGGGCAAAAGTACGGTAAGCGGCTATAAAAAAGAATGACGGGCGTTTGTTTCTGCCCGTCATTCCAAAATTTGCCGGTGCTTTTTACACGGCGGCCTTTTCTTTCAGCACGCCCAGTTCCTTCCCTATTTTGGTAAAGGCGGTGATCGCCTTGTCCAGCTGCGCCTGCGAATGGGCGGCGCTCAGCTGTACGCGGATGCGGGCCTGGCCTTTGGGCACTACGGGGTAGAAGAAGCCGATCACGTAAATGCCTTCCTGGAGCAGTTTGTCCGCAAAATCCTGGCTCAGCTTGGCGTCGTAGAGCATTACGGGCACGATGGGATGGTCGCCGGGCTTGATGTCGAAACCGGCGGCGGTCATTTTATCGCGGAAGTAGCGGGTGTTGGATTCGAGCTTGTCGCGCAGCTCGGTGGTTTCGCTGAGCATGTCCAGCACGGCGATGGAAGCGCCTACGATGCTGGGCGCCACGGAATTGGAGAAAAGATAGGGACGGCTGCGCTGGCGGAGCATTTCTATCACTTCTTTTTTACCGCTGGTGAAGCCGCCGGAAGCGCCGCCGAGGGCTTTCCCGAGGGTGCCGGTAATAATGTCCACCCGGCCCATTACGCCGCGGTATTCGTGGGTGCCGCGGCCGGTTTTGCCGAGAAAGCCGCTGCTATGGCTTTCGTCGCTCATCACGATGGCGTCGTATTTATCGGCGAGGTCGCAGATCTTGTCCAGCTGGGCGATGGTGCCGTCCATGCTGAAAGAGCCGTCCGTAACGATAATGCGGCTGCGCGCGCCGGCCGCTTCTTTCAGTTTGGCTTCGAGGTCAGCCATATTATTATGTTCATAGCGGAAGCGCTGGGCCTTGCAAAGGCGTACCCCGTCTATGATGGAGGCGTGGTTGAGGGCGTCGGAGATGATGGCGTCCTGCTCGGAGAACAGGGGTTCGAACACGCCGCCGTTAGCGTCGAAGGCCGCCGCGTAGAGAATGGAGTCTTCCATCCCGAGGAAGGCCGATATCTTGCGTTCAAGCTCCGCGTGAATGTCCTGCGTGCCGCAGATAAAACGCACGCTGCTCATGCCGTAGCCGTGGGTATCGATGGCTTCTTTGGCCGCCGCCACCGTTTTGGGGTGGGAGGAAAGGCCGAGGTAATTGTTGGCGCAGAGGTTGATCACGGCTTTCCCGTTCACGGTAATTTCGGCGCCCTGCTCCGAGGTAATGATCCTTTCCCGCTTGTACAGCCCGGCATTATTGATTTCATCCAGCTCGAGTTGTAAACGTTTGATGAAATTTTGGTTCATGATGTTGCGTGTTTTTATCTGTCTCTAACAAAGTTAGGGCAATAAATGTATCGAGCTTTACAGAGGTTGCCCGGGGTAAATGCGGGAAGGATAAAAAGTTTGACGGAGGTGTAACATTTGTTTGCCGGTTTGCGTCATACAATTATCATAGACGGTAGATTATGACGAAAGTACTGTTCGCCCCTGCATCCGGTGGTTTGTGACGACCGCCTTTCCGTTCCCGGCCAGAATGCCTGCCGGTACCGGAAATGCCGTCGGCGGGCCGCCTGAATGCGTCGGCGCCCCGGTTGTTGCTGAGCGGGGTGAACGAGGCGCGGCGATGGTGCGATTTCTGTCATGAAACTGGTGATATACCGGCCGGTCCGGTCCCCCTCCGAAGGGAAAGGCGGCGCTATTCAACAATTTGTCGGAAATTAGCACTCTAAAGAACCTATCGCCGGATGACGGAAAAGGAGTACAACAAATGCGTGGATCTGTATAGCGATAATCTCTTCCGTTTCATTGTAAAAAACCTGGAACATGCGGAAGATGCCAGGGATGTGGTACAGAATGCGTTTGAAATATTATGGAAACATTGTAATGATGTGCCTTTTGAGAAGGCCAAGAGTTACCTGTTTACCGTAGCGTACCATAATATGATCGATCATGTGCGGAAGGTGAAAAGAGTGTCGCTGGTGGAGGAGTTCAGGGAAGAAGCGAAGGTAACGGAACAGAAGGTGCACAATGCCAGGGCCATTATCGAAAAAGCGCTCAAACGCCTCAGCGACGTACAGCGGTCCCTCATCGTGCTGAAAGATTACGAAGGGTATACTTATGAAGAGATCGGCGAGATCATGAAATTAAGCCCCTCCCAGGTGAAGGTGTACCTGCACCGGGCAAGAGCCCACCTGAAGGAGTACCTGGTGAAAATGGAAAACGTGATTTAAAGAAAAAGGTATTCAAAATCAGTCTTTTATGTCAATCGACATTCACATATCAAATTACGAGGAGTATCTCTGCAGTTATGTAGACGGGGAGCTGTCGCCTGAAGAGATCACGGCGCTGGAGCTTTTTCTCGACCGGCACCCCCACCTCCGTACCGAGCTGAACCAGCTGATGGCTACCCGCCTGCAGCCGGAAGACCTCGTTTTTGCCAATAAAGCCGCTTTATACAAAAGCAGCCAACCCGAAGCCGAAAACTACGAAAGCCGGCTGCTCAGCTATATGGACGGGGAGCTGGACGAACAGGCGGCCAAAGAACTGGAGCTGTTCATGGAAGCGCACCCGGCATTGCGGCAGGAGCTGAACACCTGGGAAAAGACCCGCGTGGTCCCCGATATGACCGTGCGGTTTGAGGACAAATCGGTGCTTTACCGCCACAATTCGCGTACGGTGCGCATGCGCCCCGCTTACTGGTGGGCCGCCGCGGCCATGCTGGCGGGCGCTTTATTCCTTTTACGGAACACCTTTACGCAGGATGACGCCGGTGTGCCGGTAGCCGCTACCAGCGGGACTTCGGCGAAGCCGGAAGGAGATGCCGCGGGAACGCAGCCGGTGCTGGC
>JBQCFV010000384.1:0-2089 GCA_051958695.1 Chitinophaga sp.
CGCCATGATCCCCTTCGACCCGATGACCTTTATGAAAATCGTGGGCGTTATCGAGATCATTGCGGGCATTATCGTGCTGATCAGGCCGCTTATCGGGGCGTATATCGTCATGATCTGGCTGATCTGCATTGCGTTGCAGCTGATCGTGGGCGGGAATTATTTCGACGTGGCGGTGAGGGACCTGGTGATGGCGGTCGGAGCGTTCACGCTGGTGCAGCTGACGAAGATCACGGAGCACAAAAGCGGGGTTTAAATATTTTTGCGCATATCCTGTTTTAAAAACCAGCTCGGGTGAGGCTACACGGGACCGGAAGGCCAAGGTGTAGCCTTTTTTCTAATCCTACCGCCCGTGATAAAGATATATAGCCCCGTACGTCCAGTTGGGCCCTTTCATGCCGGGATAATTGAACCGGTCCATCATCAGCGACACAAATTTAAAGGGGTAACCTTCGGGCATTTGCACCACGTTCGGCCAAACCCTCGTATTGGCCGTTTCGTCCCAGGGCGGCAGGTACATTTTCAGCGTGCCGGCTTCTTTGAGGCCGGGGTAAGTGTAGATAAAGATCTCCCGCTCCGAGCTGCCTGAAAAACAGTACAGCCTGCCGTCGATCTTCTGGATGGAAGTACCGGTGGAATTGTGTTTCACCGGGCCGGCTATTTTTTTATAGTCTTTGTTCCAGTGATCGGATTCTAGTATCACCGCTTTGTAGCCGCCCTGATTTTCGCAAGTGAGGATACGCCATTTCTTTGCCGTTTCATCATAAATAATATGCGGGTCTTCGATATCGCCCACCACGCCAAAAGGCGTTGCGTTCATTACTGAAAAACCAAACCTCGGGTCCCGGTTGCTTTCTACTGCCAGCAGCTGTTTTTTCTCTTTATCCGGGTTCGCATAAGCGCTGAAGCCGGTGGTAATGCCGCGCCAGATGGCGTGTTTCCGGTCGTAAAAAATATGCGAGGCTACCTCGTTGCGCAGCAGGCCATCGTGCCGGTCGAATACGATAATGCCTTCCAGCTTAACATCGAACACGGTCGGGTTCATGCTGAAAACGCCCTGCATGGGATGCGGTAGAGCCCGCCCGCGGATGCTCATGGTGTACCACAACCTGCCGTTCTCCAAAAACGGATCGCCGTTTTCGTAGGTGATTGCGCGGATGTCCGCCAGGCCCATGCCGGTAGTGAGTGCCATTTCCGCCCCGCTGATCACCGCCCGCCCGGATGCAAGCCCTACAAAAAGCTCCGATTGAAAAGAATGGATACGGTCTTTGGCGCGCAGGTCAACATAAGTATTAAAATCGGCCTGCCCGATCACTTTTGGCAACCCGGCATCCTGGTAATATACCACAAGGCCGCTGCCCAGCATCTGCAGGATGATACGGCCTTTCAGACCGGTTATTTTTTCTTTTGTTACGAGGATGGATCTGCCCGCCGGTAAATTGTGCGCTTTCATTTTCACGTCGGTCAGGGCATTGTTCCTGATCTCCAATATGACCAAAAGCTGCTCGTGTTTCGCGGTATCGGAAAATTCAAACCCCAGCTCCCCTTCCCCGGTAAAAGAGTCAAGATCGAGGGTGTAAGTAGCGAAGGGATTAAAACCGCCAAACCAGACAGACGTTTCCGATCTTTCATTTGACGTGACGACCAGTTTGTTCTTATCGATGGAAATTTCCGCATGATCTTCCAGATGATGCGTTACGGGGTGCATGGCCGAAATGCCGACGATATTTGCCGGTTCGAGCTTTGCCAGTGGAATGGATTGTTTTGCGTCAAAGATCATTCTTTGCACGCCCTGCCGGACGAATTTTATTTCATCGGGTTTCGTTTGCCCTTTCACGGGGAGGTTTAACAGGAAAAGAAAGGAAAATGTAATGAATGATAAACGTGGTCTCATGCATAAAGCTAATAATTCCGGGCCAGGTTTTATATTTTTTCGTAAATTCAGGTAAGTACTCCTTAAATGTCCCGGTTATGAAAACACTCTCCGAAACCTGGTTTGCCGAAGGCTACGTGGATTTTGAG
The DNA here is from genome assembly GCA_051958695.1 of Chitinophaga sp. Classification (GTDB taxonomy): domain Bacteria; phylum Bacteroidota; class Bacteroidia; order Chitinophagales; family Chitinophagaceae; genus Chitinophaga. The sequence goes on from JBQCFV010000384.1 coordinate 2,020, forward strand.
CTGAAAAAATACACGCTGCTGGCTTATTTGAAAGAAGTGAACAAGTATTTCAACGAGAACAAGCTTTATC
>JBQCFV010000385.1:0-3393 GCA_051958695.1 Chitinophaga sp.
GATGTCTTCAAAATCCTCGTCGGGTATGTTGGTGTGCCGCAGCTCCGCGGAGGTCCCTTTTTTGTGCGGGTGCAGGATGATGGTGACGACGGAAGGCGTTTCCTGTTCCCCGAAATACCATTCCTGCACGATCTTCCGGCCTTCCTCAAATTCGATGTTCCGGCCGGAAATACTGCCGTCCCAAAGCGAAAATTCAGTGCCCGGCTCGGCGCTCATCTCCGCCTTGTCCCCCGTCCAAAGCTGGATGGTGGGCGCGTAGGTAAGCGCGCGGTACACTTCTTCAGGGGGCGCGGGTATCACAAAATGCTGTTTGAAATCTTTCATATCCGTGTTGTTATGCACCTTCCAGCAACTGGATGCCGGTTTTGGTGAAAGCGATCTTTTGTTGTTTGTACAGGCTCCCGGTCGTCATCTTGAACGTTTTTTTGCTCATGCCGAAAAACGCGTAGATCTCCTCCGGGTCGGATTTGTCGTGGTAAGGCAGGTACCCGTCGTGCTCGCGCAGCAGCCGCATGATCTTTTCGGATTCGTCCTCCACTTTTTTGTAGCCGGACTGCCCGGCTACCACGTCCACTTTATTGTCCTCCTTCACGGCTTTTACAAACCCTTTGAAGCGGTCGCCGATGTCCATGGGTTTGAACTGGTCGCTGTAATGCAGGATGCCGGTGTGCAGGTTGTTGATGATGCATACGAAACCGATGTCCGTGCGGCGGTACACCACGAGGTCCACCACGTCTTTTTCTTTTACGGTCAGCTCTTCGTTGCTGAGGTACTGATCGATCTTTTCGGTGGCGGCCACGCGGCCGGTGAGCTCGTCGAGGTAGATGCGCACGAGGTATTCCTGTCCTTTGATCATGGTGGAATACTGTTGCGATTTGGGCACGAAGAGGTCTTTCATCAGGCCCCAGTCGAGAAATGCGCCTTGCGGGGTGGTACTCACGGCTTTGAGGCTCACGATGTCGCCCACGATGCCAAAAGGTTTGTCGGTGGTGGCGATGAGGCGGTTCTCGGAATCGTGGTAAAGGAATACGTCCACTTCGTCGCCGGGGCGGGCGCCGCGGGGCACATACCGTTTGGGCAGCAGTATTTCCTGGTCGCCGCCGTCGAGGAACACCCCGAAATCCGTTTCTTTTTTGATCTTTAGCGTATTGTAAGCGCCCGTTCTGGTCATGTTTGATGGATATAACTCGCGCAAAGGTACAACAAAATAAATGGGGCCATAGCGGTCAAAACGAACACATAATCTTATTACCACATTTGTAAACGGCTACCCAGCAAGGATTGACACGATTATAATCTAATATTAGGTGTAACAGATTATTAATCATACCTTCGTTTCCATTTATTTTTAATTTTTACACAATGGAACAAAAATTTACAGGAACTGTAAAGTTCTTCAATGAAACCAATGGTTTCGGCTTCATCAAACATGATGAATCTGCTAAAGAAACTTTTGTACACGTTAATGGTCTCATTCATGAGATCCAGCAGGATGACCGCGTGGAGTTTGAACTGCAGGAAGGACGCAAAGGCATGAATGCTGTTAATGTTAGACGCATCGATTAAGCTCGCTTAAGATATCGTTTATCCGGCCGGTCTTTTGACCGGCCTTTTTTTTGCCCTGACGGGTAGGAGACCGTGGCGGGAAGGTTGTTCCATATCTCAAAAAAGAATTTTACCTTAAATACTCAAACCACGCACATGAAAAATACGCTCACTCTACCCATGAACGGCAGCGCGGCGTCGCCCGGTTGGATCCATGCGCCTTTCCATCTGCTGGACCCGGCGGGCAACCGGGTTTTCCTGATCCTGTTCTGCGGGGTGTTCAGTTTTCTTTTCATGTACATCTTCTCCCCTTTTAATATGAACCAGTGGTACGAAGGCGGGCCCACGACGGTCACCGGCGTGTTCTGCGCGTTCTCGCTCAGCGGCATTGCGGGCATGGGCATTTCGCAGTTCGGGCTCATCAGGCTGAAGGGGAAAAAGCCGCTCACGCACGGGCAGTTCCTCGCCTGGTTTACGGGCGAAGTAATGCTGGTGGCGCTGATCGTGAACGTGGCGAACGTATCCATGCACGATTACCTCGAATATTCATGGAACGAATATACCGACACGCTCAAATACGGTTTCGGGGTGATGGCGCTGCCTTATGCCATCGCTTTGCTCTGGTTCCAGGGCAGGGCCGCCGCGGGCAGGCTGAAAAACCTCGCAAAAACGCCCGCCCCCGCGCCGGGAGAGCTGCACATCCGCGATGAATACGGCAAGCTGGCCATGACGCTGCCTCCTTCCAGCCTGCTGCTGCTGAAAGCAGAGGATAATTATGTGCAAGTGTATTACCGCAATGGCGGCGCGGTGAAAAAAGAGCTGGTCCGCAGCTCGCTCAAAAAGCTGGAGCCGCAGCTTTCCGGTTATGGTTTCGGGCGGGCGCACCGGTCTTATATCGTCAATTACTCCAAAGTGCTGCTTTTCAAAAAAGGCGGCAAGGGACATATGCTCCTGATCGACGGTCTCGATGAAATGGCCGTGCCCGTCTCTTCTTCGTACCTGCCTGAAATACAGCAACGGTTTACGCCTGAATAACAATTCACCCCACCTTCCACCCATTCACCCCTCAAACCGGCCCCTTCACCCCAAAACGGCCCCCACGGCGCCGAACGCAGCCGCTTTTCCCTAATATCGCTGCTACCGTTCCAAACAAAATACCCTGACCATGATCAAACCGATGCTGCTGTCAGCCTTCACTTTTTTTGCCGCCGTCACCGGTCTGCACGCCCAGCAGGTGATCTCCGGCAATATCCGCAACGCCGAAACCGGCGAAGCCATCCCCGCCGTGTCCGTCAAAGCAAAAAACACTCCCTACGGCGACTATACGAACGACCAGGGGAATTTCCGCTTCACCGTACACACGCCCCTGCCCCTCACCCTCGTGATCAGCTCCATCGGCTACACCGCCCGCGAGATCACCGTTCAAAACACGGAGCCGCTGAAAATAACCCTGCAGCCGGCCTCCATCCTCGGCAACGAAGTGGTCGTGTCCGCCAGCCGGCACGTACAGCGAAAGATCGAATCGCCCGTCACCATCGAAAGGATCGACAACAAAGACATCATCAATTCCGCGCAGACCAGCTATTACAACATGCTGCAAGGACTTAAAGGCGTCGACATCACCACTTCCAGCCTCACCTTCACCACCGTTACCACCCGCGGCTTCAATACCAGCGGCAACACCAATTTCACGCAGATCGTGGACGGGATGGACAACCAGGCCCCCGGTCTCAACTTCTCTGTGGGCAATATCGTGGGCATCACGGAGCTGGACATGGACAATGTGGAAGTATTGCCCGGCGCGGCCTCCGCGTTGTACGGGCCGAACGCCCTCAACGGCATCGTGCT
>JBQCFV010000386.1:0-3593 GCA_051958695.1 Chitinophaga sp.
CCTTGCGGCATTTCCACCAGCTTCACCTTATTATTAAATTGAACAGGACGAGACATATTCTTTACCCTCCTGTCCCGCAGGTCTGAAAACGAGCGGGACCTTTATATATAGTTAACTTAATTAATCTTCCCAACGGAGCGCTCCCTTCTTGATGATATAGAAGAAACCGCCCATAAAAAATGCCACAAATGCGATCATGGCCAGAAAACCTTCCCAGCCCAGCTCCCTGAAATTAACAGCGTACGGATAAAAAAAGATGACCTCCACGTCGAAGAGCACGAACAGGATGGCGGTGAGGAAATACTTGATGGCAACCGGCTGGCGCGCATTGCCCATCTGCTCGATGCCGCTCTCGAAATTCTCCAGCTTGTCCTTGGTTTTCCGTTTTGGCCCTAGAAAGTGAGTGGCGATCATCGTAATGCCAACAAAACCAAGCGCCGCAACCAGTTGTAAGATGATAGGGAAATAACTGTAAGGCGTGTTAGCAGTCAAAATTTCAGCGGTAAAAAACATAAGCTTCCCAATATATTTGTCCGAAAGCGCAAAAATACTGCAAGTAAACTAGAAATCAAATCGACGACGACAAGAAATCTAATCTTTTTTTTGTATATGTAATATAATAAGATATGATTACTTGGTTTCCACGGTTTCCGGCTTAGGGTAATTTATACATAATAGATTGACACTAAACGGATAGCACAAAAAAAGCCCGGGCAATGCCCGGGCCGTGGCCGCTAAAGGCCTGAATGCTAATTATTTCGTGCCTTTTCCGGCGGGCGTTCTGCTGTTGGCAGCCTTCGTCTGGGCCTGTATGTCCTTGATCTGCTTCACCGGCTCGCTTTCCGGGTCCAGCGGCGTCAACTTGTCCATATATTTTTGCAGGTTGGCCTTGTCGTCCTTATTGTAGTAATATACCATCAGGTAGGTATACGCCTTTATCAGGCCGGCCTTGTTCCTTACGGGATCGCCTTCGGCCATGGCCAGGTATTTCTCGAAATACGGCAAAGCTACGCCCGTTTTGGCCTCTACGTCCCTCGCAGCGGCCGTCATCCCCTGCCAGTAATGCCCCGTCGTCAGATCCGGGTAATTGGTGGCCAGCTGCGCGAACGCGGAATCTGCTTTCACCAGCATGGTCGTATCCGTACCACCGGCGGACGCCAGGTAATAGTTGATGCCCACGTTATACCAGTCCACCGCTGCGGGTTTTTCTTTCTGCTCCACTTTCAGGTCCGCATACTTCTGGTACCATTCCCCGGCTTTCCCGAACACGCGGGCTTCCTGGAACGCTTTGGCCACGCTTTCGTAACGGTCGAGGTCCTTCACGGTGTCGGACGTGGCGTATTTTTCCAGGTAGTCGAGCGCTTTCTGATCAACGCCTGCCTGCTGGGCGGAATCGCTGTATTTGATGCGGCCGTATATCTCGCTGCCCAGCTTGTAATCGATCGGCTCCAGCTTGCTTTCGCCAACTTTCTGCACGTACTGGTCAAAGGCGTTCTTTGCGCCGAGGGAATCCCCTTTCTGCAGATATGCATCGGCGATCATACGTTCCAGCTTCATCTTGTACGACTCATTGGCCTGGGGGATGAGGCTTTGCGCTTTGGAAATGGCGCCTTCATAATCCCTGTCGAGGAACATGATGGAGGCCAGGTAATATTCGTTCTTGGTCTTATCCGCCTGGTCCGACAGCGCAAGGTATTTCTGCAGATATTCCTTTGCCTTTGGAAGCGAGAACTGGCGTGGCTTTGGTGTGTAGTAGAATTGGTACAGTTCGTAGAAAACGGGCGCGTAGTTCGGGTCCAGCTGCGCGGCTTTGGCGTAATCGCCCACGGCCTGCTCCAGCAGCTTCGCATTATAATTCACGTGCCCCTGTTTCATCACTGCTTCCGCGTTGTTGGCTTCCAGCTCCAGCGCTTTTTCATAAGCGGCAATGGCCTTACCGCCGTTCTCACCGCCGAGGTAGCGGTAGGCATCGCCCAATTCTATATAGTCGGCGGCCACCGGTTTATAAGCCCTGCGGCCTTCGTTGCCGTTCACGAGCTTTTCCATGGTAGCGAGGGCGTATGCTTTATCGCCGCCTTTCACTTCGGTGTTGGCATCGGCAATGGCGCGGGCAACTTCGCCGTTCTTCTCTTTGGCCGTGGCCGCGGCGGCCGCGTCAAACTTCTGCCTGGCGGCAGCAGCGTTCCCATTGAGAAGGTCTATCCGTCCCATGCCCGCATTCAGCAAAGGCGAATTGGGCACGGCCTGCAATCCTTTCTGAAAAGCCGCCGCGGCGGCTTCCTTGTTTTCAGCGCCCAGCTCCGCGATGCCGAGGTAATAATACGCCCGGTCGTCGTTCGGCTTGGCCGCGATCGCTTTTTCAAAGTCGGCTTTTGCGGTAGCGTACTTCCCGTAGTACAGATTCTTCAACCCGTCTTCTATCGTTTGAGCCATTACCCCGCCCGCCACGAAAAGCAGGGCAATGATCGTACTTATACGTTTCTTCATGGTTTTTAATTTTAATCCGTTAATCTAAACATTACCGGGGCCGTTAAAGTTCGGCCGCGGTATGGGTTCATGTAATAAAAAACATGCCAGAGTCCGCAAGGATGGCGGCAGGGTGACTACTGAATTTACCCATTTATTCCGGAAAAAACAATGCAACGAAACGTTAAAACCCGGGCCCCGCGGGAAAATGAAAAGGGCCGCGCCATAACGGCGCTGCCCTTTTGCAGGCAAATAATTTAACTTATTATTTGGTGCCTTTCGCGGCAGCTGCGCTTGAAGCGGCACCAGCAGCGGCGGCTTTTTCGGTGGCGGCGATATTTTCCTTCACCTGGCGAACGGTGTCGTTGTTCGGGTCGAATGCCAGCAGTTTGTCCATATAAGGCTGCATGCCGGTTTTATCGTCCAGGTTATAGTAGTAGAGCATCAGGTAAGTGTACGCGTTGGTCAGGAACCTTTTGTTCCTTGCTTCGTCCTCGGGTTTTACGAGGGAGATATATTTCTCGAACGGAGCTTTGGCGCGGCCGTCTTTCGCCAGCTGGTCCAGCGCGGCGTTTGCCATGCCGTGCCAGTAGAAACCGGTGATCTGCTCGGGATATTTTGCGGTGAAAGAGGCCCAGCTGCTGTCGGATGCTTCGTACTGGCCGGAATAATATTCGTAGAAACCTTTGTAGAAGTGGTCAGACACTGCGCCCGGATTGTCTTTGAACTCCAGCGCCTTACCAAACCATTTGGCGGCTTTGGCGTAGTTGCGCATTTCCTTGAACGCTTCTGCTACGTTCCTGTATTTTTCAGCGTCTTTGGTAGTATCCGCTTCGGCGAACCTTTCCAGGTAGTTGCCGGCCATTTCGTGGTAGCCTGCCTGAGTGGCGCTGTCCGCATCTTTCAGCTTGCCGTAGATGGCGCTGAGCAGCTTCAGGTCGTTGGCGGTCAGGTTAGCGTCGCCGACAGTTTTTACGTGTTCGTCCATGAGCGCTTTTGCGGACAGGGAATCGCCTTTCTGCAGGTTGGCGTCGGCCGCCAGCAGGATGAGCTTGGTTTTGTATGCTTCACCGGCGGTAGGCAGCAGGGCCTTTGCTTTGGAGATAGCGGCGTCATAATCTTTCTGG